>JAQVNN010000029.1 GCA_028703105.1 Paludibacter sp.
ACTTTTAATTGAACCAGAAGGAATTGAAATGTCAATAGCATAGTAAGCCCCCGAAAGTATAGTACTCCCCATTATAAGACAATTTCAGCAGCAAGTTAAGATATATTTTAGGCCGCAAAGTTATAGACCAGCCCTGGTGCCTGATAATCCAATGATTGATGTAACCGGTGGTTGTTATAGAACCGAAAATAATCAGTCAATCCTTTCCACAAAATTAAACCATTTTCGTACACATTCAAATACACGTTCTCATATTTTACGCTTCGCCATAATCTTTCAACGAAAACATATCTAAAGCACGTCCCTTTCCATCCATCGAAATCTTTATTTCGTTCTTCTTGAGTTCACTAGTAAAAACTGCTTCGTGGAATAGAAAGCAACTCTAACTGGGTGGATATACTCAAATCCTGATGATTAGGCTCAACCATACTTTTGCGTTCTTCTCGCCCTCTTAGCGCAGCTTTTTTTAGAAATTCATTCTGTACTTTGAGCTCTCCTATTTGAGCATACAAAATTTGAGTGTTTACGGCATCTTCTTTTTTATCTGAACTCTCTGAACTGAATAAATTCCCAAAATTCTTCAGCGCATGACTACGCCAGGTCGAAATTTGAGTGGGTAATACTTTTCTATCTTAACTCTATGTCCAGGCCTTGGGGAGTATCATATTACAAATAAGGCCATCTGGAAACAACATGTTTCTTGACGGCCTTATTTTAAGTCAAGGTATTAGAATTTCGTTCTAATAACCCGGGTTGTTTTCCCAACCTGTCATCTGAGTCTGAATAAGCGGGATTGGGAAATAATAGGTACTGTATTTTTCAAATACAGATCCGGCATATTGCTGAGGTTTCACAGATGATAATTTTTCCCGGCGAACCAGGTCAAACCATCTTTTATATTCTGCCAGAAACTCCCATCCACGTTCATCAAAAACGGCTTTGTCGAAAAAAGCACTTGAAACTCCAGTTGGAGTTACAGTTGAACCGGCACGGTTTTGAACGTCATTCAAGCACTTCAATGCAAGAGTATTCACAACTCCGGTAGCCAGGTTTGAGGCTTCGGCATACATCAATAAAACATCTGCATAACGATAGAGTGGAGTCAGTCCGTTAGACAGTGCATTGGTTGCTGGTCCACCCTGATTATAATCATAATACTTCGATATACAAGGGTATTTATCCATACTGTTTTCCCAGCTAACAATAGCACCACTTAATATTTTCCATTGCAACATATAATTAAATGCTTTCCGGTCACTTGATGGAGTAGCATTCATAAAATCCGGATTCCCGTAATAATCTGCCCATCCTGCCGGATTATAATCTCTCGGGTAGAATGACTTTCCATACTGAGTCGGATTTTTATTGGCAACAGAGTTGTGAATAGCAAACAAGTGTTCATTAGCAGCTGCTTTCTTGGCTTCTTTCCATAAATCGCCATAGACTGGAGTCAGGGATAATCCGGCAGTATTAATAATATCCAGGGTTTGTTCCGCAGATTTAGCATAATACTCGGTTCCTTTCTTGAGCGGCCATCCCGCCATGGTTAGATACACATCCGCTAAAAGTGTTTTTGCAGCCCACTTCGATGGGGTTGAACTATTTCCGGAACGGCTGGTAGAAGGCAGTGTGTTAACAGCTGTTTTGCAGTCGGGTACGATAACCTGATCGTATATAGTAGCAACACTCACCCTCGGCTGTGGCTGTAAGGCATCTTCAGGCGACAGCAGCATGGGAACATCGCCATAAAGACGTACAAGGTAAAAATAACACAAAGCTCGCATAAAATAAGCTTCTCCCAGTACTTTTTTATAGGCTGTTTCGGTAGAATCAGTAGGAATAGGAGTCCCTGAAATAATGGCATTCGCTCCGGTTATTACAGACCACATATTTGCCCACATGGTTCCCCAGTCGGCCGTGTTTAAGGTGATGTTTGGCGTAAGATTCTGAATTAGCAACATGGCATTATTCGGTTTGGGAGAGGTAACCATTTCATCAGCCCCGATTCCTATACGAAACATCCGGCAGCTAAAGCCATAATTCTGATTCCAGAAACTATTATATAGGCCTGAAATAGATTTCTGAACCTGAGTAATATCCTGCGGTATTCCAATATATTGTTCTTTTGTAATCCAGGACTTTGGTTCTTGATCAAGATCAACACATGATGTTGTCAGCAAAAAAATGCACCAACCAAAGAATATCTTAAAATATTTATTCATAACTGTAAATTTTATCAGATTAATTAATATCAAAATGAAAAGCTTAAACCGGCAATAAAACTTCTACCGTTAGGATAGTTTCCCCAATCAACACCTGAAGTTAACGGATTTCCAAGCGTAGCTTCGGGGTCAAGGCCTTTATATTGAGTAAACATCAAAGGATTTTGAACGGATCCATATATTCTGAAAGACTCGATTTTGAGTGATTTACACAAATTATCAGGCAAATTATATCCCAATGTTATGCTTTTAATTTTCACAAAATCTCCCTTTTCAACAAATCTGGAAGTGAAGCCCTGCAATGCTGAACTGACATAAACAAATCCCGGGATATTTGTATCTTCGTTGTCTTTAGTCCAACGGTCTAAAAATGCACGTTTCGGAGTAACGGCATCCTGTGCAACACCATTGATACTGCCAGGATAACCGGATTGGTCGGTAGCATTGTAGATGTCAAATCCATGGAAACCAACGACAAACAAGCTCATGTCGATATTTTTATACCGTAAGGTATTGTTCCATCCCCAGTTAAATACAGGTAATCCGCTACCGATTATGCTTTGGTCGTCAAAATTTAATTTCCCGTCGCCATTCACATCTTTAATCTTTATTTGCCCGGGAACAACCTTGTAGATAGAAGCATAAGTTCCTGTTGTGGTTGAACCATTTGCATTGGTAATAGTAACCGGCTGATTCACTTCATCCGATTTCCAGACACCTTCATCTGTATAACCATAAAAACTTGCAATTCTTTGATTTTCTACCATTTGGAAGATAGCCAAGGGATTGTTACTTATCCCGGTAACACCCATAGCCTGCATTTTGTTGGGAGTCGGAATTCTGGAATAAATACCTTTGTTAAATGACAAAGAAAGGTTGCTTTGCCAACTGAATGTTCTGCTTGTAAACGGCTCAGCTCCCAAAGTCACTTCAAAACCCTGGTTTGTAATCTCTCCGGCATTCTTGAGCAATGAAGGCCAACCAGAATGATCAGGTTGTGCTACATTCAACAAAATATCTTTTGATACCTTGTTATACCAGTCTGCCGTTAATGTCAGCCGACCTTTAAACAAGGCCAAATCAAGACCGGCATTAAACTGCTCATTCCTTTCCCATCTCAAATCCGGAGACGCGGGACGCCCTACTACATAGGAAGTTGTACCATCAGAGTTGACAACAGGCACCATTTGAGAATAAGTGCTGTATGGTGCAATTGCCTGATTACCCACAACGCCATAACCTGCGCGCAATTTCATCTGGCTAATCAGTTGCTGATTTTTCATAAAATCTTCCTGGGCAGCATCCCATGCCACTGCAAAAGATGGGAAGTAATCCCATTTATGGTAAAGTCGTGATGAACCATCATCACGATAAGATGCTGTAATCATATAACGATTTTTGAAAACATAATTGACCCTCATCATCCCTGACATCAAAGCAGATATTTCGCGTTCAGATGAAGCATAGAATTTATCTGCCCATGCCAGTGCATCATATCCTAAATCAAAAGCAAGAAGTTCTGATGTACTTTTTTGATTGTACTTGTTAAAGTAAGCCTGTTCGAATACAGCAGTAGCATTCACCCGGTGATCTTCATTAAACTCCTTAACATAACTCAGAATATTGGTATTCAACCAGCTCAGATTCCATACACTTGTTGAAAAGGCTTGCGTACGATTGTTTTTGAAATAAAAATAGCTTTCACTATCTGAAGTAGATTGATCCAGGGATTGTGTAAATGAAACACCAAACTGAGAACGGAATTTCAGGTCTTTATTGAACGTAATCTCTGCATAAGTTTGCATGTTGCTGTTCAGCACCTGATAGCTATTACGGCAATCATCAATATAAGCCATCGGGTTATAAGCAGCAAGTCCTTTGATTGGAAAAACATTACTGAAAGTTCCGTCCGAATTTTTAGGCATTGCCGTTGAAGGCCAGTTTAACGCAGTTTGCAACAAACCTTCGTAAGGATTAATTCTCGGACCACTTGAATTGCTATAGTTTCCGTAAACACTAAAGCCTGTACTCAACCAGGGTCTTATTGTGTTATCAATTTTAAGACGATAATTGACAGCGTCATTTCTGGACATTTTAATTACCCCCTGAGAACCTGAATAACGTACGGAAGCAAGATAAGTTGCCTTGTCACTTCCACCCGAAATAGAAAGGTCATGGTTTTGAGAAACTGCCGGATTGTTGAATATTCCTTCCATGTAATTAAAACCGTCGGTTCCGTTGTCAAAAGCTTTTATCTGTTCCTCTGTATAAAATACGACAGGTGCTAGTGGTTTGGGCATGGTCGGGTAATACTCCTGTCCATACGCGTTGGCTAATCTTGCAAATTCTCCGGGAGAAAGAACATCCGGAAATTTGTACACCGTCTGTAAGCTTGTAAATGAGTTTAAGGATACAATCATTTTATCTTTCTGAGGTCTCTTTGTTGTGACCAAAATCACTCCATTTGCTCCTTGCGATCCATAAACTGCTGTAGCAGAAGCATCCTTCAATATTTCAATTGACTGGATGTCGGAAGGGTTAAGAGTTTTCAGTGACCCTCCGATAAATCCATCCACTACAACCAGCGGCTGGCTGTCGGAAGAAATCGAGTTTACTCCTCTGATTCGTATTGTCATGTCTTGCGACGGATCACCTGTCCCTGAAACAATAGATACCCCGGCCAGACTCCCCTGAAGAGCATTAGAAACATCAGCAGAAGGTACATTCTTCAACGCATCTTCAACTTTTACAGATGCAACTGCACCGGTTAAATCACTCTTGCGTTGAACACCATAACCGACAACCACCAATTCACCCAATTGCATTTCTTTATCAGCCAGGGTGACATTAATGGTACTTCTACTGCCCACACTAAGCTCAACAGTTTCCATCCCAACATAGGAGAAAACAAGGATGTCCGGTGAATCGGGTGAAATATCAATTTTATAACTTCCTTTGGCATCGGTAACTGTTCCATTGCTTGTCCCCTTGACAATAACCGTAGCCCCGATAACAGGATTCCTCCTGTCATCTATCACTATTCCGGCAATTTTTCGTGTTTTTTGAGCTTGTGATTCCTTAGACATTTTTTTATCCATGCTAAGACTTTCAGGAGTCAGAACAATCAGATTATTATCCTGTTTTTCCCAACCGATTCCCGATCCGGTAAAAATACTTTTTAGCGCTTCGTCGATCGATACATTGTTAACTACAACAGAGACTGTTTTATTGAGAGCTTCAAAATCATCGTTATAAAAAAAGTTATACGCAGAATTCTTTTCAATAACTTTTATTACCTGCCTGATTGATTTGTTTTTTTCATTCAAGGTAATTTGTGCGAAAGTGTTGGTAGCAGCAAAAATAATAATGACAGTACAAAATTTTCTTAAAATATCATTAAATTTCCAGTGCTTTGATTTGTTTTTCATATTTTTATAGACTTAAATGATTAATAAATAGGAACTTTTCGTTTGCAAGACTTCAAAAGTACCTGTGGAAGATTCATTTCTCGTGAAGTGGTACGGTTTTGGCTGTATCACTTCTTTTTTAATCCGCTGATTGCTAACTGGTATTATGCATAAGATGTTCAATTTAAGATTATTATTATATAGTTGATTTTACTGATAATGTATGACCCCCTGATAATATCGTAATTGTTTCTGATTTTCCTTCAAATAAATATGAGAACCTTCCATCCTATAGGACAATGGAGACGTAATGGACAATATTTGAAGGATACTTTCTAAACTGTTATCATGCAACGTTCCTGAGTAGCGGATGTTTTTTAAGGTTTCCGACTCAAAAGTGATCCTGACGTTATAATTCCGCTCAAGTGTTGATGCTATACTTGCAAATGTTTCTGACTCAAACGCAAGTCGGTTGTTCATCCAACTGGTATAAATCTTTCCGTCATCAACATCTGTCTTTTGCATGTTTTTATTCACGCGGTTATAAACGACCTTCTGATTAGGACTAATGGTGAGTTTGCTGTTTTCATCTCCGGCCTCAACTTTCCCGTTGATCAACACAACAGAAAACAACTCTTCTTCCGGATACGCTTTTACATCAAATGCAGTCCCTAATGCCTTCACTGAAAAACCGTTTGTTTTCACAATAAATGGAGCGTTCTCATTCTCAGCAACTTCAAAATAGGCTTCTCCTTCAAGATGAATGATTCGTTCCTTTCTATTAAAGCGACTTCCATACATCAGGGTAGAACCGGAATTTACCCATACACGACTTCCGTCGGGCAATAATACATCAGCTTTCTGACCTTTTGCAACCGTAACGACCATATCGTTGTTAAAACTCCTGTTTTCAAGCACAAGATAACCCGTGAAAGTTGAAATAATAAGTATCGCTACTGTTGCTGCAATAGCAAAAAACCGATGCAGGGTCAGCATTTGCCTAGGACGAATCTTTTCTCTGATTTGTTCCAGAATTTTTTGTTGAACAACCGGATTAACCTTTTCATCTGCATTATTCCATTGCTCTTCCATCCACTTTTGCTCAAATTCATTGTTTCTGAATTGGTCCGATATGAAATGAACTTCTTCATTGGTAGCCGTTCCATCAAAAAAACGCTCTAAAAGCCTTATGTTCTTATTTTTTTTCATTGAACTTTTACTATCCTCTTTATTTATACCTGTTACCTGATAATAGCCTGATCTGTGTAAGTTTTTTTACTTACTCTTTACACAATTATAAACCTGTTTTCCTTTATCAGGAAAAGATTATTTAACAACCTTTAACAGAGAGGCAAAATTAAAGCAGTAGAAGAACCGCTGAATATTGTGAAAGTTTTTTCTTCAGAAAGCGAGAAGCTTTATAAAGTTGTGAATCGACGGTGTTTTCCGAGATATTCAGCATCGAAGCAATTTCTTTGTTCGGGAGGTTTTTTATTTTGCTCAGGATATATATTTCCTTTCTGGCCGGCGGTAACTGGTCAATCAACCAGTTTATTCTCTCTTCAAGCAGTTTATAATCCACATCCTTATCTACCGTAATTTCGTTGAGATTCTGACTTTCAAGGACATATTTATTATAAAGATATTCTTGTGTTCTCAGTTTAACTGCATTTAAAAACAGATTTTTGCCAATGGTATAAATGAACGAACTGAAAGAGCCCTCGGTATTAATGTTGTGACGTATTTCCCATATTTTTAGAAAGGTGTTTTGAACAATTTCTTCTGCTAAGTACAAATCCCCTTTTGAGATGTTTAAAACGAAATTGTAAAGTCTTCCACTGTATTTACGATAAAGAATTTCGAAACAAGCTGTATCGCCTTTCTTTAACCTTTCAATCAGAATACGTTCATCATTTATTCCTTCTCTCATATATCGTGACAAATTTCTTTGGCTATCCATACTATATATACAATTGAAGCACGAAAATCCATTATCAGGAAGTCACCTTTATTTTATTGATAAAAAAAACAAAGGTAAAGAATTATTCTGCAGAATGAAACCAACCGAAAGACTTTGACCTAAAAAAGCTGTCTTGAGACTTGTGTTTCAAGACAGCTTCTTCGCGGCAAAATTAAAAAACAAATTTATTTTATCTCATTTTCACGAGCATAGCCATCAGGCTTATTCATTTTTACTTTTTTTACAACACCTGAACTCGCGTTATTGTGATAGCGATAGGTCAATTCAACTAACTTTTCATCCTCCTGTTCTGGTCTTTTGACATGGATAACCAGGTTGACAGAGTCGGCAGTACTGGCTTGCAGGGAACTGATATCGAAGGAAACAATCCCCCAACGTTTATGAAAAGGATCGTCGTTATTTGCATTGTGCCTGAATTCAAGGTGAATTTTATCATCAGCATAGGTTTTAGTGGAATCCGACACTAAATTGATATAATGCGTTTTGGAATAACCCAAATAATAAAACTCAACATTCAGAAACTTACTTCCAATCCACATATCAGAGACATGTACCGGATCATTTCCAATGCTATCCTGTTTTTCAGGGGTCATTTTAAAGATACCTTTGGTGAGAACTTCAAACACGTCATTCAGTTTGACATCGTAATCGTAATACCCTGTCCCCCGTTTATCCGATAAAACAGAATAATAAGCAATCACACGCTGCCCATCACTTGGTCTGTAGTTGGAGATATCAGACTCCTCAGTCCACAAACGGGTGCTATCATCAAGCCGAAGAAAGAAATCCGACTTTTTCTGAGGGTTCTCTACTGTCGCAATGTCAACCCAATAATTATCGGGAGAATAATCATCATCACGACATCCTGAAAAAAGGACGCCCGCTAATAAAAGTACTGTAATTTGTTTCATCATTCTTTTCATATCAATAAAATTTATTGGTTTACTAAACAATCTTATGATGAAAAAACCCTTTTATTTGTTGCAAAAACAATAAAAAAACCTGTCAGGTTTTGAAATCTGACAGGTTTAATTGGTCGTTTACAATAAATCAGTACGCGTGACTATCACTATTTATGTCGTCCATATCCGTCTTTTTTTTCTCAAGGGCTCTCCAGGCAATGAAGATATAAGTTACCACTATGGGCACCAGAATAGAAGCCCACGACATGGCTTTGAGGGTAAACTCACTGGATGAAGCATTGAATATCGTCAGCGAACTTTGCCAATCAGCCGTTGAGGGATAAAAGGAGGTGTTATTATATCCGACAATCAGCAACAGCATGGTTACTGTTACAACCGTACCTGCTCCTGAGAACCAGATGCCTTTTTTAAAGGATTTTTTGAGTATGGATGCAATGATGCCGTATAATACAGTCAAAACACCCAACAGGAATAATATCCCCACAACCGGCATTTCGATGAGGTTATGGAAATATTTATACTTTTCCATGAAAACCGTTCCATCCTCATGCAGGGCGAAACCTTCGGATAAGAAAATCGAAATCACAAAAGCCAGGAAAAACGCTACAAAAGGGATAGCATTATACAACAAGAACTTATGTGAACGATTTTCAAGCTCCTCATGTTTCAGACGGTTGATGAAAAACAGGGTTGCCTGGATACGGGACAGAAAAAAAACTGCCAACCCAAGAAAAAGATTGCGGGGACAAAGCAAAGCTTCGAGTCCGTGCCATCCATTACCCCATCGACTGATTACCGGAGAGGCAATATTGGTGATATTTCCTTTGCCTACTGTAAAATCAGAACCGGTGAAAAAAGTCGCAATGGCTACACCCAAGAGGAAAGTCCCCAGCAAACCATTGATGAACAACAAAATGCGGTAGGTTGTTTTCCCGTACACATTGCCTGGTTTCGACTGAAACTCATACGAAAAAGCCTGTATCGTGAAGGCAAACAGGATAATGATCCACAGCCAATAAGCACCACCGAAGCTGGTAGAATAAAACAGCGGGAAAGAGGCAAAGAAAGCGCCACCGAAAGTAACCAGGGTTGTGAAGGTATATTCCCATTTTCTACCTAACACATTCACAAGCAATTTCTTTTCATCCTCCGTTTTGGAAAGAGAAAAAAGCATGGATTGACCTCCCTGTATAAAAAGAAGGAAAGTAAGTAATCCTCCCAACAGGGATATCAAAAACCACCAGTAATGTTGAAGAAATGCGTATGTTGTCATAGTATGTTGATGTTTTAATATTTATGTTTATAGTAATTTTGTCGTCGGTCTACAGTCATATCGCTACCTACGGCAGCTCTATATAAGTGCGGTTTCCATAATCCAGTAAGCAAGCTTACTGATTACTAAACTTCGCTTCCTCCGGAAGCGGCTTTCCGCTCTCTATATCCCGTTTTTCGCTATTCACTTTTCACTATTAGTTATTCGCTATTCGCTTCCCGGTCCCTTTTGAATTTGTTTCACCATGATCCTGATTTCAGCAATCAGCAAGGCCGTAAAGAGAGCTAAGAACAGAAAGAAAGTCAGTTGTACAGAACCGGTGGAAACGCTCGACGCGGCAGCCTGTACCGGCAACACATCCTGAATAGCCCAGGGTTGGCGCCCAACTTCGGCTACCACCCAACCTAATTGCGTTGCCAGGTAACCCAATGGAATAGAAAACAAAGATATCCACAGCAGCCACCGTACATTTTCCAGTTTCTTTTTCCAGTGAAAGAACCATACGGCCATAAAAATAACCAGGAACAACATCCCCAACGCCACCATGATGTGGAAAGAATAAAACACCAGCGCCACGTTCGGGATCAAATCTGCCGGTTTTTCCAGATAACCATATCCGAAGTTTGAAAAGTTCTCGTCCAGCACAGTTTTATGAGCAACCGCAAGCGAATCGTTTCCGACAGCTTTTGCCTTGCGGTAATCGCTCAACGCCTGAATGGCCTTCTTGCCACTAGCTTGTTTTTCAGCAAATGATGGCACCCTGGTTCCATCGGACAGCGTATATCCTTCAATGATATCCTTGATACCAGGGACAAATGCATCTCCATCGCGATAACCCAACAAGGATAATAATTTCGGTATCGGCACATCCATTTTCACGATAAATATTTCTTCGTCGTTATCGTATTGTTTTTCCGGGTTTAGCAAACCCATTGCCACGATATTTGCACCTTCCTTCCCTTCGTAGAGACCTTCCATGGCAGCAAGTTTCATCGGTTGTTTTTGTGCCACATGATATGCAGAACCATCGCCGGTGGCAATAATCAGAATAGAAGATACAACACCGAAAATCGCTCCGATTTTAATGCTACGCAGGGCAAAGTCGAGTTCCCGTTTTTTCAGGATAAACCAGGCGCTAACACCGACTACAAACAGTGCCCCAAGTACCCATCCGGATAAAACAGTATGGAAAAACTTATTCAACGCTACAGGAGAAAGCAGGATACCCCAAAAATCAATCATCTCGTTACGTGCAGTATCGGGATTAAACTCCATGCCTACGGGATATTGCATCCAGGCATTGGCCACGAGGATCCAGAGAGCGGAAAAAGTAGCTCCCAACATGACAAGCCAAGTGGAGGCCAGGTGAAAACCCTTACTTACTTTGTTCCATCCAAAGAACATAATGGAAATGAAGGTTGCTTCCAGAAAAAAAGCAAGCATCCCTTCGATGGCCAGCGGTGCTCCAAAAATATCTCCGACAAACCAACTGTAGTTCGACCAGTTGGTTCCGAACTGAAACTCGAGAATGATACCAGTAGCTACTCCACAGGCAAAGTTTACCCCGAATAAAGTCATCCAGAATTTGGTCGCTTTTTTCCAGACTTCTTTACCAGTCTTATAATATAAGGTTTCCATAATCGCCATGACAACCCCCACTCCGAGGGTAAGCGGAACAAATATCCAATGATACATGGCGGTCAATGCAAATTGTCCCCTCGACCAGTTAACTAATGATACATCTAATAATTCCATAAGTAGTATTGATATTAGTGTTTAAGATAACATTTGATAGATTTTATTTTGAACGGTCAATTAGTTCATTCGTTACATGATTGCCTCTTTCGGCATCAGAGTCGAAATTTTGCTTAAGTTGATTGGGGAAAAAGAAAACCCTGAGGATGCCGAACATGATAACAAGTTTAACAATCACAATAATCCAGAGCTTTTTACCAACAGTCATGTTTGTAAACCCTTCACGGTAAAAATGATATAGTTTTTTAAACATGGTTTTGTAATGATTACAACTTTGCAAAAATAAAGTTTTTTTTTAATCAACAGCACATTTATTGGAAAAAAGTGTCAGAAAACAAGTATTTAAGAATATTTGTTGGTTACTTTCGATTTAGCAAACTCAAGTACCCCCTGCATATGTTGTTTCATTAATGCAGCAGCCTTACCCGGATTCTGTTCCCGTATAGCTTCCAGCATGGCTACATGTTCTTCTACAACAATTCTGCTGGGGGCACAAAATCTTTCTTTGTTGTAAACGTGGAGGATATCAGGGGTAATGATGAGAATCATGGCTTTTACAACCGGATTGTGACTTGCTTCTGCAATTGCCCTGTGAAAAGCAAAATCATAAATCATCCTTTCTTCCGAATCCCAGTATTTCACAAAGTTATTATGAGCTTTTTCAATCATAATCAGGTCTTCTTCTGTTCTTCTTTTTGCACACATGCTGATTGCATTTTCCTCGAGCAGAATACGGGTTTCCACCAGGGAAAAGAAATCATAATCCTGCAGATTGATTACATCCATAATCAACCCATCGAGGGCTGTAATATCCAATCGGTTAATTATAGAACCACTTTGAGGTAGTGTTTTGATAATTCCATAAAACTCCAACTTGTGTAAAGCTTCTCTTACCTGTGCTCTGCCAAAACCAAATTCAGCCGCCATTTTCCTTTCTGCCGGCAATCTGTCGCCCGGTTTCAAAACGCCTGAGCTGATTAAATCTTTAATTTTTGCTATCACCTTATCAGGCGCATTTACCTGGTCGGATTGTTTTTCTTTATTGTTGAGACTAGTTACTTTAAACATATTGACGTGATTTATAGAAAAAACGTACACAAATTTAAATGCAATAATCCAACTAACAAAATTTTCTTATTTTTTACTTCGTCTCCACCTGATTCCAACACTTCCGAGTATTCCCGGTTGCGGTAATCCTCCGAAATCCACATAACGCTCATTCAGCAGGTTATTGATATCGGCATAAACCAGGAAACCATGCTTTTCCCAGGCAACACGACAACCTGCAAGCAAATACGGTTTATATGCGGTTATTATCCCGGTACTAAAATCTGAATATTCACCCGCCCTGTCGTTACAGATAACATTCCAGCTAACATGCACATTCTTCAACACCTGATGACTAAGTTTGAATACAGCCTGATGACGCAAATTATCCAGTGCATATTTCGAATCATACCCGCTTGCCTGCTTATCTGTATGGATGAATGCGTAAGCAAAGGAAATACCCTTCAGAAAAGAATTCGTGAAATCATATCCTGCGGAAACATTCAATCCGAAGGTGTTTAACACGGTTAGGTTCATACTTTCCCATTTTTCCTGACCCGGATATCGGACCCAATCGATGATGTTGTTGCCCTTCCTGTAAAAACTGCCGGCATGCAACCTGAACTGCTTTACATCATACTTCATTCCGATTTCGGAGGTAAACGAACTTTCCGGTTTTAATGCCGGATTGGCGATTTGCGTGAGACTTTGGTAATACAAATCAGTAAAAGTTGGCAACCGGGAAGCTGTGTTAAGCGAAGCATAAACAGAAAGATTCTGTACTGGCAGATAGCTGATGTCTGTTCCCCAATGGAACTTCAACCCATAATTATCGGTATGCGACAAAGATGTCCCGGCTGAAAAGTAGAAACTACCCAGCGCTTTCGAATAATCAAGGTAAGCTGTATTGACCAAACGATCAGCCTGTTTATTAAAGTGTTTATTCTGTCCCTTTTCGAAAGGATTGACCGGATACGATGTTTCATCGGCAATTGGCTCTCCGAGTACTGTACTGAAAATGTGATCATAGCGCAGGGAAGCCCCGCCCGAAATTTTCCCCAAAGAGCTCAGATATTCCAGGTTAACCGCCCCCCCTGCAACATCGGTCAGATGATAATTATGATCCAGATAGGAAGGTTTTGCTCCCTGAAAGTCGCGAAAAAGCTCAAATCGGTCGTAATGTTTCCTGTAATGCACATCAGCCGACAGATACAATTGCTGAAAAGTCTTTTGCCAGTTTAATGACGAAAACATGGTTTGCGTATGTTCATACTGATTTGGATAGGCCTGCGTATAGAAACTGTTTGCTCCAAAGGATTTATGCTGGTAACCCAACTGAAAATCAAATTTTCCTACCCTGCCCGCTTCCAGATTTGTTTGAGAAAACAGGTTATATATGCCGTAATCAGTATTGGGACGGTAACCCCGGCTGGATTGATGTGACAATGAAGTAAAATGACTTAACCTACGATTGCCTGCACCAACAGATAGTTTCTGACTGTATGTGTCAAAAAAACCGCCAGTCAGCGCCACATCAATCTTACTTTTTGATTGGGGGTCGGTAATAATGTTGATGGCTCCGGAAAAGGCCTGACTGCCATATCTTCTCGCTGCACTTCCCTGTAGTACCTCGATACGGGCCACTTCGGTCAGTTCAACCGGAATATCTAAATTATAATGCCCTGTTTGCTGGTCAGTGATATTAATTCCATTCAACAACACGAGCACCTGGTCAAAAGAACCTCCCCTGATTGAGATATCCGATTGTGTTCCTCCAACGCCCCTGTGCCGGATGTCCACCCCGGGAATGCCTTTCATGAAGGCATCCAGGCTCTGTGTCGGTTCCTTTATTATTTCTGCAGCAGAAAAAGCCTGCAATACTTTTCCTGTCCCTGGAAACTGTCTTTCGGGACTTGCATAAACCCGCAATTCGTCCAACTGCACAACGCTGGAATCGTTCAGTTCAGACCCAGATATACTTCCGAGAATCACCCCTAAAAGAAGAAAAATCAAAACATTTTTTTTCATTTTGTAAATAAAATAAAAAACGGTTAAAACAACTTTAAGCTGTTTTAACCGTTTGGTTAATAATATATTGTATGTTAACATGCCCGCTTCAATATCTTTTGAGGCTGGAACAGAAATAAATTCAACAATAAGGTCTTCAACGGACAACACAGGCAAGAAATCTCCCGGATCAGGTTCATTGTCAAGCAAGGTATCAACAGAAATCGGGTTAATATTTACAACTTTGCGGAACAAGGTGTGCCCGGCCATTTCTATTTTTAGATTCCCGATAGAAACAATCTTTCCAAGGCTGGCAAATACAGCATAAGCTTTTCGTGTCCAGCGACGGAAACGGACTGATGTGTTTTTATTTACTCCGTTGTTAAACACCCTGTTTTTATTTTCTGATGAAAGACATCCTGTTTAATTTGCCAACCCAGACATCGGAAAAAACATTGACACCGTTTGCCCCTTTGTTTTTACCTCCAATCAAATAAATATAATGAGTAGCACTATTATGGATGACCGACTGATAACTGCGGGAGGGATACACAATATTTTTTTCTGTATCCTGAATAACATTATAAGTACTGTCTGTGTTTCTCCAGCTTAAACCCTCATCCATCGACTCCATATAACCGGTTCCAACAATATCGCCCTGTTTATTTATAATCCCTCCGAATAAAAGCAGTTTATCATCGTAACGAATCAAAGAAGTGCCGGAGAGAGAATCCAACCCGGGATTATCAAGAGTAAAATTCACCCATTTATATTCATTATTTACATTTTTTTGAACACTCCATACCGTTGATAGCGGAGTATTATCTGAAGCATTTCCGCCGATCACAACAGCTTTAGGTTTCCCGGTACGGGATGTAAAAGCCAATGCTGCATAATCGGTAACCGGAAAGTTTACGGGGATAACGCCATTGATTTGCCATGCAATTCCATCCTGACTGGTTGCAAAATAATAAAGGCTATTAGCATCCTGTTTAAATATCCCCCATAAATTATTTTCCAATACGAAAAGTAAGTTATTGATGACATGCCCCGGTATTGCAGGATTCACACCTATCCAGTTTATACCGTCAGTGGTACTGTAAATCAACCCATTTTGATGTGCCAGGTACAACTTACCATCAAACCAGCTTATTCCTCTGAAGTTAGCAGAAGCAGGTAACCCGGATATTGTTGCACTTGTCCAGTTCACCGCATCAACCGAAGTGTATAAGTAATTCACACCACCGGAACTCACATAAAACAAGAATTGATTGTTAAAATACACAGCTTGTTGTACATCGGCACTGTGATTAAATATGTGATCGACTTTTTTGTGCCAAACATACAATTCCGGTTCAACCAGGTGGACGTTGATTTTAATTGGATAAGTTTTAGGTTTTACAGTCCAATCGGCTGCATAATTAATAACTGCCGTGACGCGCGAAAAATCAACCGTATCTTTTCCGGTTAATGGAATAGTATCCAGACCCGTCCCCAGTGAATCCTTCATAATAAGGAAAGAGGCGTAAGTGCTCCGGAAAACAAAAGCAGGAAAAACGCTGTCGATACGGGTATTATAAGGCAACGAGTCCAGGTTAACGATTACCGAATCAATTAAGATACTATCATATTCCAGCGTAAACACAGCTTTCTCAAGTCCCGGGATACTGTCGTTTTTGGCAAATTTCAAGGAAACAAAATTGGGATTATCGGACAATACCGTTTTGTCATCATCCCACAGGCAGGAGCTTAGCGAGACTACTGCAAGCATAACTACCAAAAACTTATATAAGTGTTGCTTCATACGATAATTGATGTTTTGAAAGGCAAAAGTAATAACAAAATCCCTGTTAATCACTTCTTTCGAAGAATATTTATATTTTTTAAATCTTCAGGGCATTGAATCAAGACAATTCTACCGTAACCGGACAATGATCGGAATGTACTACATCAGCCAGGATTTCAGCATTTTTCAGTCTGCTTCGAAGTGATTCGCTGGCCCAATGATAATCAATTCGCCAGCCGGCATTCCGAAAACGAGCGCCCCCACGATAACTCCACCAGCTGTACTTCTCCGGACTTGCATCAAACACCCTGAAAGTGTCTATCATTCCCGAAGCCTCATATCGGTCCATCCATTCTCGTTCTTCGGGTAAAAAACCGGAGACTCCGATTTGTCGCTCGGGATGATTGATGTCAATGGGTTTATGACAAATATTATAATCCCCGCAAACAATCAGATTCGGTCTTGACTTCCTCAATTCTGTAATAAAGGGCAGAAAAGCTTCCAGAAAATCCATTTTAAATGCCTGTCTCTCATCTCCGGAAGAACCTGAAGGAATATACACACTGATGACCGACAAATCACCAAATTCGGCTCTGACCACACGACCTTCAGCATCGTAACGCGGATGATTCATGCCCACAACGACATTATCAGGAGCTATTTTTGTCAGAATAGCCACCCCACTGTACCCTTTTTTTTCTGCTGAATGCAGGTATGTCGTATAACCCATATCCGCGAACAACATGGTATCAACCTGATCGGGCTGTGCCTTTGTTTCCTGCAGGCACAACACATCAGGATCGGCTTCTTTAAGCCATCCCACGAAATCCTTGGTCAACGCTGCCCGTATCCCGTTCACGTTATAAGAAATTATCTTCATAATATTTTATTAATTATCTGTATGATGCCCTAAAACATATCGTCCTGATTTATATTGTATCATTTATACACCCCGAGTAAAAACCCGGGGCTATTGATATTTCGTCCCTAACGGGACTGTTTAGGACATCTTACAATTTTACTTTTAATATGCCAATGTGTTAATCGCATTTTGAAATTATTGATTCGCCTTCTTCACCATCTTATAAAGGTTAGAAGCAAATACGAAATTATTCAACTCTTCATTATCAACATGAAAAATATCATTTTTGTTCCCTTCCCAGGCTTTTTCTCCTTTATTTATAAAGATAATGTGTTCGCCGATTTCCATCACCGAATTCATATCGTGGGAATTGATGATGGTGGTGATGTTAAATTCCTGTGTAATTTCACTGATGAGCTGATCGATGATCAGGGACGTTTTGGGGTCGAGACCGGAGTTTGGTTCGTCACAGAAAAGATATTTGGGTTGTAACGCAATCGCACGTGCAATGGCAACTCTTTTTTGCATCCCGCCACTGATTTCCGAGGGAGCCAGGTAGTAAGAGTTTTCAGGGAGATTGACCCTGCGCAAACAGGTTATAGCCCTTTCTTTCATTTCTTCCTTTGTGCTTCTGGAGAACATCTCCAATGGGTATATCACGTTCTCAAGCACATTCAATGAATCAAACAAAGCTGACCCCTGAAACAGCATCCCGACTTCCCGACGCAAGCGACGGATATCACTCATCTTCATATCCGGCAAATTACGACCATCGTATTCAATTCGTCCCTTGTCTATCCGATGTAACCCGATGATGCTTTTCATCAATACCGTCTTACCAGATCCACTTGCCCCGATAATCATATTGGTCTTTCCTGCTTCGAACACGGCCGAAACATTCTTCAACACATGATTGTCGCCGAAGGTTTTATCTACGTTTGTTACTGTTATCATTTTTTATTTTGTGTGAAAAATTGTTCGTTGATTAACGTTATAGAGACGCACGGTTCTATTATTGTAGAGACGCACGGCCGTGCGTCTCTACGTTATCCGTTATCCGTTATCCGTTATCATTAATTCAACATGACATTTGTAATCAACAAATTGAAAAATAAAATCAATATACTGCTGTTTACCACCGCGTTGGTACTGGCTTTACCTACATCGAGTGCACCTCCGTACGCGTAATAGCCGTAATAGGCCGCAACAGAAGCTATCAGAAAAGCAAAAACGAGAGACTTAACCAGAGAGTAAAACACGTAGTACGGAATAAACGCATACTGAATTCCAAGCAGGTAGTCTGCCGTAGTTATAATATCACTGAACATACCAACCAGATAGCCTCCTACAAGTCCAATACCCATACTGAAAATAACCAGGAAAGGCATCATGAAGACAAAAGCAACGATTTTCGGTAAGATAAGATAATTGGCTGAATTAACTCCCATGATTTCCAGGGCATCGATTTGTTCTGTAATACGCATCGTTCCAATTTCAGACGCTATATTAGAACCGATTTTCCCGGCAAGGATCAAGCACAAAATGGTGGAAGAAAATTCGAGTAACAATGTGTCACGTGTCACCAGGCCTGTACTGTAGGTTGGCAACATGGGGTTTTCCGTGTTCAGCTTGGTTTGAATTGTCATAATTGCACCAATAAAGAGAGAAATGATGACAACAATCGGTAGCGATTGCAGCCCCAGTTTTTCAAGCTCTTTGGGGAGTTGCCGGAAAAACATCCGCCACCTGTCGGGGAAAATCAGTACCCGCTTCATGAGCAGCATGTATTTCCCTGTATCCTGAAAAATATTCATCGCGGTTAAATTTGTAGGGTTATCGTTGTAAAAGAATGCAAATATACTGTTTTTGAGTTTATTTTCCGCATTTCATGTGACTGGTTATTGAAAAAACAAAAAGAGAGAAATCCGGTTTCCCAAACTCCTCTCTCTCGTTTTAGTTATTTGCGTATAAAATTTACACGCGTCTTTCTTTAATTCTGGCTTTTTTACCAGTACGGGAACGTAGATAATACAATTTGGCACGACGTACCTTTCCAAATTTATTCACGGTAATTTTGTCGATAAAAGGAGAATCCATCGGGAAGATACGCTCAACACCAATGTTTCCTGACATTTTGCGAACTGTAAAGCGTTTGTTTCCCTGATGTCCTGAAACTTTGATAACATCACCACGGAATTCCTGAATACGCTCTTTGTTACCTTCTTTGATACGATAAGCAACAGTAATAGTATCACCTGCTTTGAATGACGGGTGATTGTTTTCAACCAGAAACGCCTGCTCAGCAACTTTAATTAAATCCATTGTTCTTAATTTTGATATTAAATCTTTCACGCAATATTCACAGTTCTCACTTAGCTGTCAGAGATTGGGCAAAAAATCGGACTGCAAAGGTAAAACTTTTTTCGGAATATTCAAGAGGGAGAGGGGAAAAATATCCTTGTTTAGGACACATTTGGCAAAAGTTATCTGATTCTTGTATTCGGCCAATCCAATGTCAGAGGTAATTTCAGAAAGCTTTTGTTCAACCTTGCAGATTATCTTGTTCAATAATTTGAAAAAACGGCAGTATTGACTGAGACGTTTGGATGATAAATATATGAAAAATGTATTTCTTTACCTCCATTTGTTACATATGCAGCATATGAAGACATTATTCCGGAAAAATATATTTCATTTCCGTTGCCAATTACAGCCCATGTACCTGCACTTTGCAAATCAGAACTTGACCAATAACTCCTTTTAATATATTCGTTGTAAAATTCATCAAAATCTATATATTTCAATTCGCGTTCGCATCAACGGAAGTTTATCCATTGGCAATAACTTCTCAATTCACGTATAGTGTCACATAGTGCTATCCGAATTACAGCACAAAATAAGCTCCGATTGAATAAGTCAGTATAACCGGTGTTTGTTCCATTGTCGCAGGAAAAGCAGGACCACGGTCGAGGACATATCCTAATCCGATTTGAGCCGTGAACCATTTTTTACCCCGAAATACATAGCTTGGACCGACCAAACTTTGGGCGAAACCCTCTCTTAATCCCTGATGCCAATACGACAATGAAAGAAAAGAACTTCGGATACCGGGTTTAAGATGGTAATTCAACCCAACGCTATAGCTGACCCAACCGGCGCCCAGTTGAAGTCCCACGCGGTTGGATAACAAGGCTTCAAAATCGGCTCCAACTAACCCACCACCACCGTTTAAAACCCCGATACTCAGGCTTGCCCGTCCTTCATTATTAGATTCATTCATCTGTTGTGGTTGTGTTGTTTGAGCATGGATTGTCATATAAACCACTGACACAAAGATTAGGATAAGTGCTTTGAAATAAACCTTCCAGATTCACATACGATAAATGCAGTTGTTGAAGATGGGAGCAGATATAATGCTTTAGTTTCTCACGTTAAAGCCGTAATAGATTATGGTGATGTTGAGTTTGATGTGTCTATGACAGAGTATAAAAACGGAGGTTTTAAATTAACGTTA
Source organism: Paludibacter sp. (assembly GCA_028703105.1). Taxonomy (GTDB): domain Bacteria; phylum Bacteroidota; class Bacteroidia; order Bacteroidales; family Paludibacteraceae; genus Paludibacter. Next base: position 20,778 of record JAQVNN010000029.1, read on the forward strand.
CCAGCTGCCATCCCGGGTAATATGTTGGTATCAGCAGATGAACTAAGTGAAGATTCAAAACCGTTTTTCAGGTTGATTAGTGATAAGAATGCAAAATTTACCGAAGTAAGATTTTTTGCATACAACAAACAGAGTAATACAAATCTTTATGAATTTCGTTGCATATCTGAGAGTAGTTCCTTTAAAAATTGCAGTTATGTATATGCCGACAGGAATTTCTCGATTAGAGGGAAACTGAAAGGCTATAATTATATAGGGACTAACGATTATTTGGAATATGATGTTGATCTTAAGAAAGGGTGGAATGTGATGTATCAGTCGAGTAATCTTGTTACAACCAAAGTGCCTGAGGAATTCACTTATAAATGGCAATATACTGGATCGATGGCTCTGAATATTGTTGAATATGAACATTACAGATATACTGATTCGAATGAGAATACAATGTATCTCAGGTTTGTTGGTGACAGATATATAATTAGTTTTGAACGCAAAAATCAACAAAGGAAGGTCAGTCGAATCCAAATTTTGTGTTTTCAAAAATACAATTTGTGTTTTATTTTGTATTTTCAAAAATACAACCTATCTTTGTTGCCTTAAAATGTAATTTATGGAAACACTTTTTTCCCGATTCTATTATCTGGTTGAAAATACAGATCTGACTTATACACGATATCTTTATCATCAAATAAACTGGAACAACAGATTAATTGGCATTGTTGGTTCAAGAGGTGTAGGGAAAACCACGATGCTCTTTCAGTATATTAAGCAAAATTACCCAACAGGCTCAACAGAAGTCTTATATGTCTCACTCGATCATATATGGTTTACGACAGGCTCATTATGGGACCTTGCGGTTGATTTTCACAATCATGGAGGGAAAAGACTTTTTCTGGATGAAGTACATAAATATCCTGATTGGTCGCAGGTGATTAAAAATATTTATGATTCTTTCCCGGAAATGAAGATTGTTTTCACAGGATCATCCATCCTTGAAATACATAAAGCGAAAGCTGACCTGAGTCGTAGGGCGGCGACTTATGTTTTGCACGGACTCTCATTTCGGGAATTTATTGACTATGAATATGGTATAAAAATCAATCAACTTAGTTTATCCGACTTATTAGAAAAGCATGTGGAAATTTCATTGGAAATAAATAAGCAGATAAAGCCTCTTGTCGCGTTTAATGAATTTCTCAGGTATGGTTATTTTCCTTATTATAAAGAAGATAAACAAATATACCATTTTAGGGTATTGGAAACAATT
>JAQVNN010000030.1 GCA_028703105.1 Paludibacter sp.
TTTTTATTTTTTTCTTTGAGTATTTTTTCTCAGGAAACTGAAACTGATATGGACTTGTTGTCGGATACGACATGGTTAAATGCTTCAAGAAAGAAAATTCAGAACAAAGATTCAGCAGTTTATTTTGCTATTCTCAGTAAAGAAAATCCAGAATCACAAAAAGTAGTCAGCAAAACTTATTATGTTTCAGGACAAATACAGGAAGTAATAAGTTATTCTAGCTTAAAACCAAAAATCATCGACGGCAAACATCAAATGTATGCTGAAAATGGTCAATTGCTGTATGATGTGGATTATAAGGATGGTAAAAGACACGGGCAATTTTTGACATTTTGGAAAAACGGGATTTTGAAGCGAATAGATAATTACAAGGATGGAGAATTTATTAATGGGACTTGCTTTGATATAGATGGTAAGGAGATTGAACACTTTCCCTATTTGATAGAACCCAAATACAAATATGGAAAAGAAGCTCTTAGAAGATACCTTCTGAAAAACACCTTTTATCCTCCGGAATTGAGTAATATTGTTGGAGGTAGAGTTTTTGTTTCTTTCGTGGTAGATGCTGAGGGAAATGTTGTAGATGTCAAACTGCTAAAAACATCTTTAATTGATGCATTTGATGAGGAGGCTTTACGTGTTGTCAGAAATATTCCTAAAGGTAGTTTTATTCCGGGGAAACGTGATGGAGAGAACGTTAGGTATAGATATAAAATGCCAATCAATTTCAAACCTTCTTTTTTGAAAGAAAACAACAAATAACCTTGAATAGAAGAATCTTAATTATTGCAGGATATGAAATTAAAATTACACCTCACCATCCTTGCCCTCATTTTACTGGTACTACTCAGTACCCTTCAGGCGCAACGCAATCCGGTAGAAATCAAGATTGCCTTTGAGCAGGATGGAAGTTTGTCTTTCAACTCGGTTAATCATGATTACTGTGATTATTATGTCAATATTAATTTTCCTGAAATAAACGGCTACATGGCGCGGGGTAGCATTCCCTATCATGGTATGATTGGAGTTTCTCCCCGAAAATTACTTACTATAAAACGTGTTGCTGATGCTGTTTCTCCTGCTTACACGTGGAATTACCGTTTTTATCGTGGTAGTATTTATGTTGATTTGAATCTGGATTATTTGTATGCATTGCCGGTTAAACCGGGTGATAGTATCCGGATAACCCGTTCGATCAGCCGCGAACTGGAACTGGTTTTTAACCTGAAATTTGCAGGAGATACTGTTTACGCGTGCCGTTCGGGAATTGTTTGCAATAATGATTTCGAATGTTATTCTTCCCGAAACGGAAAATTTACAGTTTATCATAAAGACAAAAGTTTTTCTGAATATTCCGGGTATGATGCTGCATTAGTGTATCCCGGAAGTTATGTTAATATTGGAGATCCAATTTTAGTGGTAAAAGAAGATGAAAAGGGTCGAAAGTCAGTCAAATTAAAAAACTACTTTCTGGATAGGGATAAAGTAAGAAACCCGGAGACTGGTTATAAATACACCCCTTTTCTGCCACTTTTTCATACAGCTAATGCCGGAGATGTTAAACCCGAGGAAAAAATTACTTATGTTGCGGCATTAACTGAGAATATGATGATGCAGGAACTGAGTAAGAAGGAATTGAAAAAACTCGAAAAGAAAAAGAAAAAATGAAGTCTTTAATATTGATTTTTTTCTTCGTTTTAAGCGGTTGTTGGTGCAATATCTTTGCCCAATACCGTATAACTGATGGCAATAATCTGCTGAAAATGGGCTTACATGCTTTGATGTTGTTTATCCGGGTGGCTTCAAAGCTTTTGAAACAGACTTATTTCAATACTTTGCAAGAAAATAAAATTTAAATCACGATAAATTATGCAAAAAAAAACAGTATGTTCCATCCTTCTGCCTTTATTGTCGGTTGGATTATCGGCCATTGAAAAACCCAATGTCTTGTTCATCGCCATCGATGATCTGAACGACTGGGTGGGATGCCTGAATGGTCACCCTCAAACCAAAACACCTAATATTGATCGCCTGGCCACTCAGGGTATCCTTTTTACGAACGCACATTGTCAGGCTCCCATTTCGGGTCCTTCCCGGGCTTCTATTATGACCGGATTGTACCCTTCTACATCCGGGAATTATTTTCAACTGAATGACAATGATATCAAAAAATCAAATCATGTTACCTCAAAAGCAGCATATCTGAACGATTATTTTAAAATGAACGGATATACAACCATCGGGGCAGGAAAAATTTTCCATCTCGGAGATGGGGATAACAGTTTTGAAGAGTACGCCGGGATGTTTGCAGGTTACGGACCAAATCCTCAAAAGCGATTTAAATATGATCCTGCCTGGTTTCCCAACAGAAAAGGAAAAACGGCAACTGACTGGGCAGCATATCCGGAGCACGATTCGTTATTGACTGACTATCAACTGGCTGAATGGACAGCCTCAAAACTTAAAATGAATTACGAGAAACCTTTTTTCATGGCGGTTGGTTTTATTCGTCCACATGTTCCCTGGTATGTTACAAAAAAATGGTATGATATGTTTCCTTTAAAAGATATTATTACACCACCATATAAACCGGACGATTACAATGATATTCCGGAAATGGGATGCAAGGTTACCGCAGTGCCGATGATGCCGGATACGGAATGGCTCATTGAAACCAATCAGTGGAAGGAACTGGTGCAGGCTTACTTGGCCTGTATTGCTTTTGTTGACGCTCAGGTGGGGAAGGTGCTGGATGCACTTGAAAACTCGGCTTATGCAAACAATACCATCGTGGTGTTGTGGTCGGACCATGGTTATCACCTGGGCGAGAAAAACCGTGTGGCCAAACAGTCTCTTTGGGAAAGAAGTACCAGGGTACCGTTAATATTTAAAGTGCCTGGAATAAATCAAAACCGTGTTTGTAATAAACCGGCTCAGTTGGTGGATATTTATCCTACACTGGCAGATTTATGCGGTTTACCTGAACCAAAACAGATTGAAGGCAATTCATTGGTTGGACTGATACATAATCCGAATATGAAATGGAAGCATAAAGCGCTGAGTTTTTTCGGAAAAGGCAATGTATCGGTCAGGGATGAACGGTACCGACTGATTCAGTATGAAGATGGAAGCCTGGAATTGTATGACATAGTGCTGGATCCGAATGAGTGGAATAATCTTGCAAATGATTCCGGATATAAGAATATAATCCGTAAACTTCAACGCGCTATTCCACAAAAAATGTCGGAAAAATCAGCCTATACGTTTTTAAATTTTCATGAGCATTTCAATCGTTGACTGTCATTCCGAACAATGAGCGCTTTAAACATTTAAATTCTTAAACATTTAAATTCTTAAATCCTTATGAGAACAAAAAAACATTTTTTGCTTATTGCCACCCTGTTCATAGCTGTGTTTTCTTCGGCACAGCATATCATCCCTGTTCCGTTTAAAACAGAGGCGCTTGCTTCAGAGTTCGTGTTTCAGAAAAAAGTACGGATTATTTCAGATGCCCGCGATCAGGAAACGGCACGTTATCTTTCAGAAAGATTAAAAAAATACACAGAAGTGGTACAATCTGAATTACCAGCCGGTGGAGATATTATTTTAAACACATCCGAAACTGTAAGTGAATTAGGGAGTGAGGGCTATCAGCTGGAAATTACAAACGGGCAAATTAAAATTACAGCAAACAGCAATCAGGGATTATTTTACGGGATTCAGAGCCTGTTACAACTGCTTCCCGCCGAAGTGCAGGCAGGTGAGCCTTTCACGCTGAACGGTTATACAATACAGGGAGTGAAAATTACAGATATGCCGAAGTACGCCTGGCGTAGCTTTATGCTGGACTCGGGACGGCAATACCAACGTCCTGAGTTCATTAAGCGTTATTTGGACCTGATGGCCATGCTGAAAATGAATGTCTTTCACTGGCATTTAACTGAAGGTCAGGGGTGGCGGATAGAAATCAAAAAATACCCGAAACTGACAGAAATTGGCTCAAATGTAGCAACGGGAAAAGAACAACAGGGGTACTACACGCAGGATGAAATAAGAGACATCGTTGCATACGCCGCGAAATTGTATATTGATGTAGTGCCCGAAATTGATGTCCCGGGTCATGCCGAGGCAGCCCTCACCGCCTATCCTGAGATGAGTTGTTTCAATGAAATTCCCGAATCTGTTATGCAGTATTCCGCTCATCTTTTTTGTGGCGGAAAAGAAAGTACATATCATTTTCTTGAAGACATACTGGATGAAATTTGCGATTTGTTTCCTTCTTCCTACATTCATTTAGGAGGCGATGAAGCACCTAAAGATAACTGGGATAAATGTCCACACTGCCAAAATAAAATCAAACAGGAAGGGTTGCTTGATTCAGACCAGCTGCAATCGTATTTTTCGTCCCGACTGGCAACCTATCTTCAGCAGAAAGGTAAAAAAGCAATATTCTGGGGTGATGTTGTGTATGCAGATGGTTATCCCTTGCCTGAAAACGTGGTCATACAATGGTGGAACTGGAAGAAGCATGGAGATACCGCACTCATAAACGCCATAAAACGAGGTCATCAGGTCATTGTAAATACCAATTACTATTCTTATTTCAATTATCCGGTAGTTTCCTGGTCGAAATACGGGGTCGAGAGAACTTTTGATATGAGAGATGCTTATGAGAAAAATCCGGGTGATCTGACATCTCCGCATCCACTCGTGATGGGTATGTGCTGTTCGTTGTGGACAGATTGGTATGTGCAGGAACATATGGTTGACAAAAGGGTGTTTCCACGTATATATACCCTGGCAGAACAGATGTGGAATAAAGGAAACCGCCTGCCGTTTGACGAATTTAACAAGCTTGTAAAATCTAAATATTATTTTCTCCACTTATTAGGTGTTGATTATGGCCCGGCCTTGAGAGAAGAAGTTCCTGCTGACTATAATTGGGACTGAATCTAACCTGGAGATGCCTTTTTACGCTCGATTAATCTAATATTTTTTTCTTCAATAAAAATCATTGTTGTCCGGTAAACATTTTATAACATAGATTTCTCCCTTCGGTCGAAATGACAATCAAGACTTTATCTTTTAGGGAGGGGTTAGCTGCCAGCTAACCCCTCCCTTGCATAAATCAATATAAAGAACTGTCATCCTGAGCATAGGGAAGAATCTAATATTTTTTACCGGACAATAGTGAATAAAAATATGTTTTAATGTTTTAGTCAGTCGTATTTGTTTTTTTGCACAAAATTGATATTTTATTCGACATAAGTAATATCTTGTGTCTGAATTTAAAAATTTCAGAAACAAAGATGAAATTCAGTTGTTTTTGTTAAACTTACCTTTGTGCTGTAAATTACATTTAAATTAAGTACGAATGAAAAAATTAAAACATTTTTTTGTTTTTGGATTTTTTATATTACAGGGCATGGTCCTGATAGCACAAAAACAAGCGGAAGTTATTGGGAAAATTGTTGATTCGGAAGGCTTGGAGGCTCCGGGTGCAACAATTGTAGTAAAGGGGACCCAAACAGGAACCGTTGCTGATTACGAGGGAAATTACAAAATTACCGTTCCGGATGATCAACGTTCTGTTTTGGTCTTTTCTTTTGTTGGCCTGGAAACAAAAGAAGTCAGGGTAAACGGTCAGAAGGTTATTAATGTTGTCCTTGAATCCAGTTCAGTAATGCTGAATGAAGTTGTTTCAATAGGATATGGAACGATGCGCAGAAGAGATATAACAGGTTCAGTAGCATCTGTTGATACCAAAGAACTGGAAAAGGTACCGGTTTCAAGCGTTTCTCAGGCATTAAATGGTCGTATTTCAGGTGTAAATGTCACTGCGAGTGAGGGAAGTCTTGATGCCCAGGTTAGTATCCGGGTGAGAGGTGGAATGTCAATCACCCAGGGGAATAGCCCGTTATACATCATCGATGGTTTTCCAAGTGAAGAATCGGCTTTCAACTCGCTGAATGCAAGTGATATTGAATCCATTGATGTCCTTAAGGACGCTTCTTCCACTGCTATTTACGGATCAAGAGGAGCCAACGGTGTAATTGTTGTTACAACCAAAGGAGGAAAAGAAGGAAAAGCTAACATTAGTTACGAGGGTTATTACGGCATAAAAAATATAGCCCGTAAGTTAGATGTGTTTAATGCTGAAGAGTTTGTTTTTCTGGATTATGAACGGCGTAATAACGATGCTTCTGCATTGAATAAATTCAAAACTTATTTTGGTGAATTTGCAGATATCCATACAAACTTTGCTGACCGCGGTGTAAACTGGCAGGATGAAACCTTCCGGGAAGCTTATTCGAGAAGTCATAAAGTGAATGTGACCGGAGGGGTTAAAACAATGAACTATTCCGGCTCTTTCACGCATCAGGAAGAAGATGGATTAATGGTTGAAAGTGGCATGCGCAAAGACAATTTGCGCTTTAAACTGGACCACAAAATGAGTAATCGTGTGCGTGTTAGTGCTAATTTAAACTATACCGACCAGAAAACATCCGGTATGGGAACTTCAGAGGGAGGAACCAATTTTGGAAAAATGACTCATATCATCATGTATATGCCTACCTTGGGTTTATTAGCTACAGATGAGGAGTTGAGAACTAACCCGAGAATCAACAACCTGATTACCGATGACGATGGAAATACCATGCAAAACCCGGTGATTTCGGCTCAATATGAAACGAATGATAAAGAATTGCGTATTTTTAACGGAGGTGGTAGTCTCGAGGTTGAATTATTGAAAAATCTTAAATTCAAATCGACCAACGGGATGCTTTATCGCATTCAGCGCAACAGCGTTTTTAATGGTTCCGAATCTATTAACGCGAAACGTACGAGCATCAACGGAAGCATTCAAAACAATGAAGTTGGAAAATTTTCGACATCCAACGTGTTGACATACGACTGGAAAAAACGTCAGCATAAACTGAGTTTGATGGCCGGGCAGGAATACATCAAAACCTGGGTGCGTAACCTTGGTGTTTCTGCAACCAACTTCCCAAATGATGATATCGGTTTAAATGATTTATCACTTGGGTTACCCGGAGTGCTGAGTTCTTATTTCAATGATGATGATATCCTTTTATCATTCTTTACCCGTGCATATTACAATTTATCAGAAAAGTATATGTTTACAGTTTCTGCCCGTGTGGATGGTTCTTCAAAATTTGGTAAATCAAACAAATGGGGACTTTTCCCTTCTGCATCCTTCGCCTGGAGAGCTTCTGAGGAAGAATATATCAAACAGCTCGGTATTTTTTCAGATTTGAAAGTACGATTGGGCTACGGAGCAGCGGGTAACAACAATATACCTTCCTATCAGTCATTAGGATTATGGAGTTCGGTGAATACACCTTTGTTTGAAGGGATTACTCCCGGATACGTGTTAGCTCAGCTGCCCAACGACAGGTTAGCCTGGGAATCAAATACAACTTTTAACATAGGTTTCGATTTTGGATTTTTTAATCAACGGCTTACTGTTTCTCCGGAATTATACGTGAACCGTTCTGATAACTTATTGATAAAGTCAAAAATGCCGCTTTCTTCAGGATTTGAATACATGTATCGAAACATTGGATCGACTCAGAACTCTGGTATTGATTTGACTATCAATAGTGTAAATGTGACCAATAAAAACTTCAGATGGACTTCAACATTGACTCTCTCTCATAACGAAAATAAAATTATTTCTCTGTCAGGGGAGCAGTCTTACCTCGAGACGTCCGGTTGGGGGTATAAACAATCAGATTATTTAGTAGCGGTGGGTCGGTCTATCGGATTGATGTATGGCTTCAAAACAGTTGGACTTTATCAGACAGATGATTTTGTTACAGAGGATGATGGATCAGGAAATATGGTTTTCAAAATGGATGGAGGAAAATACATATTGAAAAAAGGTGTTGCCAGCCGTGCAAATGTGGATGTAAAACCGGGTTACTGGAAATTTGCTGATACCGATGATGCAAATGAGGGGGTAATTGATGATAATGACCGCCAGGTAATTGGTAATGCAACTCCCTTGTTCCATGGAGGGTTGAACAATACGTTTGTATATAAGAATTTCGATTTAAGCCTGTTTATGAATTTCAGTTATGGCAACGATATTTTAAATGCGACTAAGTTGTTCACATCTCTTTTTGGGTGGAATAATAAGAATACATTGGCTCTTAATAATGCTGAAAATCGTTGGGTAACTGTTGGCAGCGATGGTCAACCGCTACTTACACCCGATGCCATGAATAGTATCAATAGTGGTAAAACCGTAGCTCAATGGGATGATATGGAAAGCGGGAATCAGGTAATTCACTCATGGGGAGTAGAAGATGGATCATTTCTGCGCCTTGCCAATATTACTTTTGGATATACATTACCTGTAAATATTACAAAGAAAATCTTTGTTGAAAACTTACGTCTATATGCGAGTGCTAATAATTTGTACACTTTTACCAAATATACCGGATTTGATCCTGAAGTAAGTACCAGAAACAGTACGGGAACTACTCCGGGTGTTGACTGGGGAGCACATCCACGTAGCAGATCATTCGTATTTGGATTAAGTATAACATTTTAATAAACCTTTAATTTAGTTTATTTTATTATGAAAGCAACTTTTAAAAATAAAAACATAAAGACTGTATTTCCATCCCTTGTAATGAGTTTGATGGTCGTACTGCAGGTTTCATGCTCAGATTTATTGTTGGAGCAACCGGAGTCATACTACGATTCTGCAAAAATCTTTGAAAGTGCTAACAAGGCACAACTTGGACTGAATGGCGTATATAATTCCTTAGCAGGGATTGAACATTACGGACAATGGGAAATGGCTATTCCAACTTCCGATGATATGTATTTTATTAGTGGAACTAATAGTGACGGCAGCCGCAGGGATATCTCACATTATCAGCTTTCAACATCAAATGCATGGGTGACTGATTTGTGGAAAAATAAGTATTCCGGCATTGAGAGGGCAAACAACATGTTGACTGGTTTGAAGGGTATGAAGGAATATGCTAACGGAGATGAGGAAATTCAGCGTATAGAAGGTGAAGTCTTATTTTTACGTGCATTGCTCTCATTTGATTTGATTCGTTATTGGGGCGATGTTCCTTACAAAACGGAACAAACAACTTTTGAAACCTCATATTTGCCCCGTACAGATAAACAGGTTGTTTATGACCAGATTATTGCAGATTTGAATAAATCTAAAACCCTATTGAAATGGGCTACCGCAGGTACAAACACTGAGCGTGCTACCCAGGGCGCAGCACGTGCCTTACTTATGCGTGTGTATCTGCACAGAGCAGGTTATTCTCTTGATTCAAAAACTGCTCAGTATGTCATCAAGGATGAAACTGAACGCCAGCAGTATTTCCAATTGGTTCTCGACGAATATCAGGCATTCCTCGATAATGGATTTCACGGGTTTTGTGCTGACGGATATGAACAACTCTGGAAAAACTATTGTGAAAATAAAGTTGATCCCAAAGAGAGTCTTTTTGAAATTGCATTTTTTACTCCTGATGGGGGTAAGGCTACCGCCGGAACATGGGCAACTTACATTGGTCCAATTATCAGCTCCAGTTATAAGTCGGGCCGTGCAAACGGATTTTTCAGGGTTATACCTGAATGGTTCAACTATTATGCAGCCGGAGACCTTCGTCGCGACCTGAATATGTGTAATTTTGATATTGATGCGAATGGTAATCAGGTACCCAAAAACAATAAAACTTATTATCCCGGGAAATGGAGGCGCTATTGGGTGAAGGATATGCCCAAAGATCCGAATAATACCGATGTAAACTATGTGTTCTTACGCTATTCCGATGTGTTGCTCATGGCTGCTGAAGCATATAATGAAAGGGGAAATTCGACAGAAGCTGTCAAACTGATTAACCAAGTGCGTGCCAGAGCAAATGCTCCTGTTTGGGACGAAAATGCTGTCGGTGGAAAATATACAGATTTGTTTAAAGCTCCTCAGGTGGCTGATCTTGCTTACATCGATGATTCAGATATGAAGGGGAAAATACGTACAGCCTTGTATTGGGAACGAGGATTTGAGTTGTGTTACGAAGGAACACGCAAGTATGATTTAATACGTTGGGGAATATTGGCGGATGCTATTCAGTTACACAAAAGTACACGCTTTGGGGCTGGATATGCTGCCCCCAAAAACTTCCAAAAGTTTAAACATGAGTTGTTACCGATTCCGTTGAATGAAATACAAATCAACTCGAATCTTGACAATAAAAATAATCCGGGTTATTGAAATACATGATGTTTTATAAACTTGATCTCTGTTATTAATTTTTAAAATATAATTCAATGAAGAAAACGATATTGTCAGCGTTTGTAGTGTTACTTACGATTCCTCTTTTTGCACAAGGTTTCTCCACTTTTATAGTGGATGGATCATTACATCCTGCTGTCATTAAAAATGCCAAAGGAGATGAGGCATCTTCTATCGAGGTAATTGTCTCACCGAAAACAGATGTGTCAAATATCAATTTTAAGTATCGTTTGTTAAGTGGGTGTAGCGTATCACCGGCAATTACTTCCGATTTTACTCAACCTCAAAAGGTCCTTATTACAAAAAACGATGGTACTTCAAAAGAATGGATTCTATATGTTAAGCAACTAACTCCGGCCTCTTTACCACTGGAACTTTCTTTTTCAACGGGCAATCCTGCTGAATGGAACCAGCATGTAAAAGGATGGGCTGCTTTGGGGGTAGATCAATCAAAACCGACAGTGATTCGTTTCGGAAATAAAGGCGTTTCCTTTTGGATAGCTTTTAATGAACCGGCAAAGCAGCTGGAATATGAACTCAAAATGGTCAGCAAAAAAACAGTAAGTTTTGATGGGGAGTTTATCGTGGAAACCTCTGTAGATGGACAAAAATGGAAGATACTGAAAGAATTTGATGAAAGAAACCAAATAAGTGCTGACGGAAAGTATCGTCATGATGTATCCAAAGACGTCAGGTTTATTCGCTGGACTTATATCACGAGAAATAAACTGAATCTCAATCTGAATAACATAATTGTATCTGCAAAATGAGCTTTAAAATTAAAAAAACAGTCATTACTTTATTCTCTCTGAACATTTATTTGTTCTCATTAGCACAAACCGGGCATATTGTCCCTTTTTTGCCGCGGGTGTCGCCACAAAATGAATTCGCTGATAGCACATCAATACTTGATAATGAGTGGATTGCTGTTGGTGCGAAAACAGAATATGCTATTGGAAAGGACTTTTCACTCCCTTTCAATGGGAAACCTTCTTATCGTTTTGAACTAAAGTCGGATGACAATACATTGCAGGGCTATGCTAAAGGTGAAACTAAAGGTCGCGCTGAATTGTCTTTTTGTTATGCAACCAGAGAGGATGTAGCAATGATGAGTCAACACCAGATTTCAAATTTAATAGCAGCTAAGAATGTGTATCATTACGGAAAAGGTTCATGTGATCAAGGTTCTGAAAAACATTACAGATTCTCTGTTTATATTCCATCTTCTCTTTCCGAAAATGTAAATACTATTTTTGCACAATGGCATGGTATGCCTGACCGGACTTTATTGAGAACACCTGATGGAATAATTAAAAAAGTGACATTAGATGAATTTTCGGATTTTGCTGAGGAAATTATCTTTAAGAAAGATACCGGATATGATAAAGTGCCAGTTAAAGACAAAAATGGAAACATAAAGTCAGATGCTAAAGGTAATCCTTTGTATAAAGCTGCTTCGAAGCCGAATGGCTGGATAGTAGAACAAGGTGGATATCCACCTCTGGCATTTGGGTTTTCAAATAAATATTTCTATATTAAGGCTAATTCTGATCGTAAGTGGTTGTCGGATAAAACTGATCGTTGCAATGTTAATCCGGTGAAAGCTGAAGTGTTGATTCCCCAACAATCAGCATATAAAACAAGCACGCTGGCATACAAAAGACCCTTTAACGATTTTCCAAAAGATAGATGGATTACATTCAGCATTAAAGTTAAGTGGACTAGTTATGGAAAAGAGAATGAGCAAATTCTGGCTCCGGGTATGCTTGATGTTTATATGGAATATGAGCAGAATGCATCAAAAGTATCTGAACATATAGTTGATAATGCTCACATTTTGATTGGGCGTAATGATGAAATGGGGTACTATTTTAAATTTGGAATTTACCGTGTAGGTAACAGTACTGTTCCTGTATCTTATAATTTAGCAGGTTATAGTGAAAATAATTATTAAAGCATTAAATCCATGAAAGAAGTAGCTATTGGGATTGATTTAGGAGGAACATTTATAAAATTTGGCTTAGTAAGCAAGACGGGAGAAGTTATGTATGAAGGGATCATGGGAAGTGATGCCCATTCGTCTGCTGAAAATGTGATTAACAACCTTATTTCAGCAATAAAAAATTGTCAGGCCTTTGCTTTCGAGCGAGCATTGACTGTATTGGGTGTTGGAATAGGCTCTCCTGGAATTATCGACAAAACATACCGGATTGTGCTCGGAGGTGCTGATAACATCGAAGGTTGGTTCAATCTTAATCTTGCAGACAAAATCGAACCGGAAGTTAATCTTCCGGTTCTTTTAAACAATGATGCAAACCTGATGGGTCTTGGAGAGCAAGCGTTCGGAGCTGCATGTGACTGTTCTGATGTTGTTTTTATTACAGTTGGAACAGGCATAGGAGGAGCAGTAGTCATCGATGGAAAACTTTTTGGAGGATACGATAACAGAGGCACAGAATTGGGTCATATTCCATTGTTTGCAGGTGGTATTCCTTGCTCATGTGGCAGTGTTGGCTGCCTCGAAGCTTATGCTTCAACTACTGCGCTGGCCAATATGTTCGGAGAGAAATGCCAATCTGCCGGAATCAAATTTCAGGAGGAGATAAATGGCAAATTAATCATCAGGCTTTATCATGAAAAACATCCGCTTGCCGTTGAAGCATTCAATGAGCATGTTGATTATTTGGGACATGGTATTGCCGGTCTGGTGAATATCTTTAGTCCGCAACGCGTAGTCATTGGAGGTGGAATATCCGAAGCAGGAGATTTTTATATTGCACAGGTAAATGATGCATTTCGTAAATATGTTATGCCCGATTGTGCTTTAAACACATCCATCTGTGCTGCCGCCCTCGGAAATCGCGCCGGAATGCTGGGTGCTGCCCGATGGGTTTTTATGAAAATAGTATAAAGTTAAATTAAAAATAATATTATGAAACATATCTTACCTGCTCTTTTGGTATCACTTTCGATATTGCTTATTAACATCAGTAATCTTCCAGCTCAGGCTATGCCGGATGTGAAGTGGCAGACAATTGATGGTGTTTATATGCCGGTTCCTCCAAAGATTCATCCCCGCCTTTATCTCAGAGCTGAACATGTAGCCGGACTATCTGAACGCATCAAAGATCCGGTTTTGAAAAAAGTTTGGAGTGACTTGCAGAAACTCCGCCAAGATAGGACGCCGGAAGAAATACCGGAAACCAAAGACTGGCGTTTTTATTTTGATACGAAAGGATTACTCACAAGGGTGGAACTCAGTGCACTCGATTATCTGATGACCAATGATTCTACTTATGCACGTGCCGCCATTGATATGATTGCAGATACCCTTGAAACGGCTATTTATCCTCACATAAGTGATATTTCAAGAGCTATCGGACGACTCATGGTGTCAGGATCGATTGTATATGACTGGTGTTATGATCAATTAACCCCTGCAGAAAAAACACGGTTTGTGAATGCTTTTGTACGGTTAGCGAAAATGCTTGAATGTGGTTACCCACCGGTTAAAGATAATTCAATTGTGGGACATGCATCCGAATGGATGATCATGCGGGATTTGATTTCTACCGGAATAGCAATTTATGATGAATACCCGGAAATGTATCACCTGGCAGCCGGTCGTTTTTTCAGGGAACATTTACCGGCTCGTAACTGGTTTTATCCGGGACAGGCATATCATCAGGGTATGTCGTATCTGAATGTTCGTTTTTCGAATGATTTGTTTGCGCTCTGGATATTCGACAGAATGGGTGTCGGTAATGTTTATCACCCTGCTCAACAGTATATTTTGTATGATATGATCTATAAACGCAGGCCTGACGGACAAATCATGCCGGGAGGAGATGTAAATTATACACGGAAGCGGCAGGCAACTTACTCTTTGCCGTCATTACTCGCGGGCAGTTATTATAAAGACGAATATATCAACTACGAATATATGAGGGATCCGCGAGTGGATAATCATAGTAAAATATTCGAGTTGCTTTGGCGCGACACAAAACTTGGTGTGAGAAAACCGGATGATTTGCCGCTTACCCGCTACTCCGGATTTCCTTTTGGCTGGATGATTGCCCGTACAGGTTGGGGCACAGAAAGTGTTATTGCTGAAATGAAAATTAATGAGTATAACTTTCTGAACCATCAGCATCACGATGCCGGTGCTTTCCAGCTTTATTATAAAGGACCGTTGGCTATTGATGCAGGAACTTATCAGGGTTCATCGGGTGGATATAATAGTCTGCACAATAAAAACTTTTTTAAACGCACCATCGCACACAATAGTTTATTAATTTATGATCCTGATGAAAAATTTCCTGCATCGGGCTATGGCGGTGCTGATAAATCGGATTTCGTTACCAATGAAGGCGGACAGCGTTTACCCAATAACTGGCGACCTGCAGCTACATTGGATGAATTATTGTCGGGCAACTTTAAGACTGGTGAAGTGCTGGCAAAATCCTTCGGACCCGATAGTGTGAAACCTGAATATTCTCATTTAAAAGGAGATATCACGCAGGCCTATTCATCAAAAGTAAAAGAAGTAAAACGTTCATTCGTGTTTTTGAATTTGAAACGAACAGATATGCCGGCAACGCTGATTGTTTTCGATAAAATTGTTTCAGCCAACGCTGGATTTAAGAAAACATGGTTGCTGCACAGCATCGAACAACCCGAAATAAAAGGTAACCGGATTACGATCGGCAGAACAAAAGATGGAGATAGTGGCGTGTTGGTAAATACAATGTTATTGCCTAACAAAGATAACGCGAAAATTACCCCTGTTGGAGGTAAAGGAAAAGAATTTTGGGTGTCGGGAGTCAACTATCCCAACGAACCGAGAGACGGACAGGACGAAGCCAACGAACGGGGAGCCTGGCGTGTTGAAGTATCTCCGCTACGTGCATCTACAGAAGATTACTATCTTAATGTAATGCAGGTTACAGATGCAAAACAAAAGATGATTTGTGATGTTAAACGTATCGAAGGAGATAAAATTATTGGCGTGCAGCTCGCGGATCGTGTTGTTACATTCAGTAAAAATATGAATCTTATCAGTAGCGATTACAAACTGAAAGTAACCGGAAATAACACGTTCAAGTTTGTAATTACCGATATGGAGCAGGGGCTCTGGCAGGTGTCGAAAAACGGAAAAGTATATATAAAATCGTTGACGGTTCAAAAAGGTGAGCATGTGCTGCATTTCAGTGGTAAAAAAGGGACATACCGTTTTGTCAGATTAAAATAAATGCAGGATCCCGAAATCAGTTTCAATTGTTCGTACTATATGAAGAACCTGCGATTATATTTTTTTCTGGCGCTTTTTTTCTTCTCGTTGCCGGATAAAATCTGCTCTGAAAAGCAGGAGAATGTTTTATGGAAGGAAGTGAACGGGGTTTTACTCCCCGTTCCACCTAATGTGCATCCCCGTCTTTATGTGAGGACGGAAAATATTCCTGAATTAATATCCCGGATGAGTGATCCTGTATTGGCTAAAGTCTGGGGTGAATTGCAGGCGATGCAAAAAGACCGCACTCCGGAGGAAATCCCCACGAAAAAAACGTTGGATTATTATTTCGATCCTAAGGGACTTGCCACGCGGGTCGAGTTGATGGCAATGGATTATCTGATAAATAAAGATGAGAAAGTTGGCAGAAATGCTATATTGCTAGCCCTGGATACACTCGAAAAAGCCGAATATCCGGCTATGAGTGATATTTCACGGGCAATAGGACGACTGATGGTGACAGGTGCGATTGTATATGATTGGTGTTATGACCTTTTACAGCCTGCAGAGAAAAGCCGTTTTGTAAATGCTTTCGTGAAGGAGGCTAGAAAACTGGAATGTGGATATCCTCCCGTTAAGCAGGGCTCTGTTGTGGGACATGCATCCGAATGGATGATCATGCGGGATTTATTATCGGTGGCAATTGCTATTTACGATGAATTCCCGGAAATGTATAACCTGACTGCCGGTCGTTTTTTTAAAGAGCATTTGCCGGTTCGTAACTGGTTTTACAAAGCGCACGCCTATCATCAGGGTATGGGTTACCTAAATGTGCGGTTTGGGAATGATCTGTTTGCACTTTGGATTTTAGATCGTATGGGTGCTGGTAATGTGTACGATCCATCCCAACAATATGTCCTGTATGATGTGATTTATAAACGCCGGCCGGATGGACAGGTAATGTCATCAGGCGATATGAATTATTCCCGGAAAAATGTCCGGGCTTATCCGATTGCTTCGTTTCTGGCTGGTAGCTATTATAAAGATGCTTACATTAATTATGAATATCAGAAGAAAGCCAGGGTTGATAATCATACCAAACTATTCGAGTTCTTATGGCGCGACACCAAACTTGAAAACAAAAAACCGGATGATTTGCCACTAAGTAAATACTTTGGCACTCCCTACGGGTGGATGATTGCCCGGACATCCTGGAACGAAAAATGTGTAATCGCAGAGATGAAAATCAACGAGTATAATTTTGTGAATCATCAGCATAATGACGCAGGGACATTCCAAATTTATTATAAAGGCCCATTAGCCATTGATGCCGGAATTTATCAGGGTTCTTCGGGTGGATACAACAGTCCTCATAACAAAAACTTTTTTAAACGGACCATTGCCCACAATGGATTGTTGATTTATGATCCTGCCGAAAAGTTTTCTTCCTTTAATTACGGAGGAGATGATAAAACGGAATATGTTGTTAATGATGGAGGACAGGCTTTACCCGGAGAAGGATGGAGCCCTCCCGCTAATTTAAATGATGTGCTTACCGGGAATTTCAGAACAGGAACTGTTTTAGCTGCAAAAATTGGGGCTGATTCACTGACCCCTGATTTTTCTTATCTGAAAGGAGATATCACGCAGGCATATTCTTCCAAGGTGAAAGAAGTCAAACGCTCATATGTGTTTCTTAATCTTAAAGAATCGGCTATTCCTGGGGCTTTTATTGTTTACGACAAAGTGGTTGCTGCAAATCCGGAATTCAAAAAATACTGGTTACTGCATAGCATCGAAAAACCGGAAATATTAAACAATAAAATATCAATCAGGCGCACACTGAACGGAGACAAAGGAATGTTGTCGGATACTGTGCTGATACCCGAACCGGGAAATGCAGATATTATATCGGTTGGCGGACCCGGAAAAGAATTCTGGGTTTTTGGAACAAATTACCCGAATAATCCGGCATCAGGTGTTGATGAAGCCAACGAGCGTGGCGCCTGGCGGGTTGAAGTTTCACCCAAACGGCCTTCCCGGGAGGATTATTTTCTAAATGTCATGCAAATGTCTGATAATGATCAAAAAAATCAGCATAGCGTCAAACTTATTCAGGAAGAAAAACTTATAGGTGTACAACTGGCCGACAGAATAATTACATTCAGTAAAGATATGAATGCAATAAAAGATTCATTTAGTTTGACTGTTCAGGGTGAAGGCATTTTCAAATTTTTAATTACGGATATTTTGCCTGCAAAATGGAGAATAATGAAAGATGGAAAAGTGTACATTCAAGAACAAGAGGTTACTGACAAAGAGGAAACAATCTTTTTTGAAGGTACGGCAGGGGAATATTTCTTCTTGAATGAATCCTATGGCTTCAATGGCTTACATGCTGAAACCTACTGCTTATCAACGAATCTTTATCCTAATCCGGCTTCAGATATACTTTATATCGATCTACCCAATAATAAAGACGAAAAAACAATCAGTATATATTGTGTGGATGGTTCCGGAAAAACAGAAGTTAGGACTCGTGAGCATACATTGAATCTCAATGTAAGAACTTATCCGGAAGGAATTTATTTGATTCAGTTAAAAATAGGGGATAATGTGTACGTTACAAAATTTATTAAAAATTAAAATCAAAAATTAATGAAACAAAATCTATTACTTGCAGGATCGTTTGCTTTGATATGCACTAATTTATTTTCAGAAAATAAAACAAACCAAACTCTTCAACATCCGAATATCTTGTGGCTCACATTTGAAGATACCAGTGCGTCTGAAATTGGATGTTATGGAAATAAGGATGTGCATACACCGGTTATTGACTCTCTTGCTGCCAAAGGAATACAATATATGAATGTTTGGTCGGTAGCCCCGCAAAGTTCACCTGCCCGTTCATCGTTGATCACGGGTTGTTATGCTACAACATTTGGTATGGATGTTCATCCTGTACCGCAAATTACCCCTCAGCATATTTTCTTTCCCCAGTTACTTCGTGATGCCGGGTATTATTGTACCAATAATGATAAAACCCATTATAACAGCACAACCGATAACCGTGTTTGCTGGGATGAATCATCAAAAAAAGCAAGTTATAATAGTTCCGCCAGGGGAAAAAATCAGCCTTTCTTTGCTGTTTTCAATACCGTTACTTCGCATATGGGCAGGATACGTACTTTTCACCTGGAAGACAGACGTGATTATAGTAAGGAAGGTCTCTTCGTGGAAAAACTGAGTTTACCGTCTTATGTGCCCGATTTGCCGGAAGTTCGTTCTGATTATGCCGGACACCTGGAGGCTGTTCAGGATGTTGATAAATGGGTGGGGATGTTTCTGCAGGACTTGAAAGAAAAAGAATTGGAGGATAACACCATTATTTTTGTTTTCAGCGATCATGGAGGTTGTTTGCCACGAGGTAAGGGCTATCTCTATGAAACGGGGTTAAGAGTACCGTTCATCGTTTATTTTCCTGAAAAATGGAAACACCTGGCTCCTTCAAATACCATAGGTACAAAAGATTATTCTCTGATTAATTTCACTGATTTCGCTCCGACTTTGCTGAACCTTATAGGGGAGAAAATCCCGGAACATTATCAAGGAGTTCCTTTTTTAGGAGAAAATGCTTCAGAACATAAAAAAACAATTAATTTCGGTTTTGCTGCTAATCAACTGCATCATTATATGCCTGTGAGGGCAGCCAATGACGGGCGCTTTAAATACATCCGCAGCTACATTCCGTACAAACAGTTTGCCCTCCGAAATTATTATCAGTGGGGAATGCCATCAAATATGGCTTGGGATAGTCTGAATATAAACCATTTGACAAATCTTACCGTTTGGCAACAACCTTATCTTCATCATCCCAATGAAATGCTCTTTGATCTGGAAAACGATCCTTATGAGTTAAATAATCTCTCCGAAAACCCTTCATACCAAAATAAACTGACAGAATTCAGGGAAGCATTGGCGACACATGTGAAAGCAACCGGAGATTTGGGATTCTTTATACCTTCTTTTCGTGAAGGAATAAATTTATATGAAAGGGTGCATGAACAAAATTATCCTTTAACGGAATTGCAATCCCTCGCAGCGTTAGCAGGAAATCCTTCTGCCGGAGATGTCAAAATGATCAGAAAATATTTGAAAAGTAAAGATCCTAATATGCGTTTCTGGGGAGCTGTGGCGATGGCTCAACTGGGTTTAACCCATCGTTATACTGCTTGTCCAGGGGAACTTTTGAAGTTGTTGAATGATGAAGATGCTTATGTTGCTGCCGAAGCTGCTTATGCTTGTGCTTACCTTGGAATGCCGGATAAAGGCATAAAAAAATTAATTGGACAAAAAAATAAAGAAAAAATAAAAATTGATTATGCTTTGCTGGAGTGCCTCTCTCTCGATGAAAATATGCATCCTTACCTGTTAAAGTATAAGGTACAGTTACAAGAAGATGCAACTAATTTGCCTCATGAGCAAAATGAAGACGCGGGATTGATGGCGCGAGGAATATTGGTCAATATCGGAGAAATGAATATTCGTGATTTATATAAGGAACAATACAATGAAGGGTTAAAATTTAACAGAGGAAGAAGACCTATGTTGCCACTTCCCTGAAAAAACAAAAATCCGAAAAATCTTCCAGACCCTTATCTGCTGTCGTTTTTTGCTTAATTTTGTTCCGCATTTTAAAGCTGAAATCTTTTTATGCGTCTCCCTCGTTAAATAAAACTTTATAAGTTGATTTTGACGAGGGTCAATCTTGTTTTTTAAAAATTTTATTTCATGAGAAAAATACATGTTTTAGTTTTTAGTTCTATGCTTTTGTTAAGTAAAACAATTTATGCTGAAAAAGTGGATTTTTTTTCTGCAGATCCAAATCCGCCACGTGAGATACCAGGCATGACGCTTGTGTGGAGTGATGAATTCAACGTAGATGGTAAACCTGACCCGAAAAACTGGAAATACGAAAAAGGTTTTGTCAGAAATGAAGAGTTACAATGGTATCAGTCTGATAATGTAAATTGTAAAGATGGTTTGCTGGTAATAGAAGGTAAACAAGAACAGGTGCTTAATCCTAACTACTTGGAAAACAGTACCGACTGGAAAAAAAACCGGCAGTATGCAGATTATACTTCTTCAAGTATTATTTCGCAGAGATTGCAGCAGTTTCAGTACGGAAGATTTGAAATAAGAGCGCGAATTGATACAACTATGGGATCGTGGCCTGCCATCTGGACAAAAGGAATCAGTGGAAAATGGCCTTTTTGCGGTGAAATTGATATAATGGAATTCTACAGAGACAAAGTAAGTGGAGTGCGTACAACGCCAATTCTGCTTGCCAACGTTGCATGGGGACATGCCACCAATTCATGGGGAGCATGGAATACGCAAAAAGTAAGGTTGAAGTATTTTACAAACCAGGATCCGGATTGGTGCGAAAAATTTCATGTGTGGCGGATGGAATGGACAGAAGATTTTATTGACTTGTATCTCGATGATGAGTTATTGAATACAACACTTGTGAGTAATACTCAAAATCCGGATGGATATTCCCCATCTGAACCACACCGGCAAAAGCATTTTTTGTTACTTAACCTGGCGATTGGAGCAAATGGAGGAAATCCTGTTCCATCAGATTATCCCGTTAAGTATGAAGTTGATTATGTGCGGGTATATCAAACATCTCCCAATGCGGTACATTCCGACATAGAAAAAACAACCCGTATTTTTCCCAATCCTGTTTCTGACTTTTTAGTCGTTGAATCAGAAGAAGAAATTCAAAACATCAGTATTTATAATGTAACGGGGCAGCTGTTGTTCCAACAAAATATATTACCTGAAAAAAAAATAAATTTATCAGAACTTGAAAGTGGATTTTATTTTATCAGGCTGAAGTTTTATGATGGATCTGAATTAGTCAGACAAATTATAAAGAAGATGTGACATGTTACAATGCGTTTTTAAAAATACTTCGACAGTTTTTTTAGATCGATTGTGTGAAAAAACGGTCAGGGAATTGCCTCTGACCGTTTTTTTATAAAAAAGAGTTGTTTTTTTTACCGTGATCTGTAAATATCCACCTTGTTGTGTTACACCCACTCTTTTGAGTGATGGCTTCTTATCTGTTTGATTATTTTTGGCATTTTTTTAAATGTCTTTTAATCAGCGTTTTGAGTGACGTTCTGTGTCGTAGAATTATGAAATTAAGGAGGCATTTACGGATAATGTTTAGTAACAATTTTCCAATACCAGGTATTGATATTTATTCAACAATAATGCAACTTTTTTCGACAAATCTGAAATTTTTCTAACAGATGTTGCCTTAAATTTATCAAAAAATTGATTGAAGCCCTTATAAAAATTCAGGATCTAA
>JAQVNN010000001.1 GCA_028703105.1 Paludibacter sp.
GGGATGGTAAAGAACCCGGGATATACAAGTCGTGGGAGGAGTGCAAGCAACAGATACACGGATATGCCGGTGCTAAATACAAAGCATTTGAAACCGAAGCTGAAGCTAAAGAAGCCATGCTTTCCCCTTGTTGGGATTATATCGGCAAAAATGCCAAAGTCAAACAACCGGATGCGGTACTCATTGAACAATATGGCATGCCTGTAATGGATAGTCTATCAGTAGATGCAGCTTGTAGTGGAAATCCGGGTTTGATGGAATATCAGGGAGTTTACACCAAAACCGGAGAAGTCGTGTTTAAACAAGGCCCGTTTGAAGATGGGACGAATAATATCGGAGAATTTCTGGCACTTGTGCATGGCTTAGCCCTTTTAAAACAAAAAAATCTGTCAATGCCCGTTTATACCGACAGCAAAACAGCTCAAGCCTGGGTTAGAAATAAGAAAGCCAAAACTGAACTTGAAAAAACTCCGCTGAACGAAATACTATTTGAACTCATTGCCAGGGCTGAAAAATGGTTGGCAGAAAATGAATATTCAACCGAAATATTAAAATGGCATACCGAAGCATGGGGTGAGATTCCGGCGGATTTCGGCAGAAAATAGCGTTATTATCTTAGTCCACAAATTATTACGGTTAATCATTTATCTGATAATCTTCTTAATAATAGGAATTTTGCTCAATGGTAAATCGTGTTTAAAAAGATACACCATAAATACCATGAGCAGTACCGTTTTTATTGAGAAATTCAAAACCGGGAATGGTGTGTTGACAAACAGACTGATGATGTACAGTCCAATCGCTAATGCAGTATAGATTGCTATTGATTTCAAATTATAATTGATTGGCATGTGTTTCTGACCATAAAAATAAGAAATCAACATCATCACGAAATAACACGCAAAGGCAGCCCAGGCAGAAGCCATATAGCTGAATATCGGAACAAAAATGATATTGATCGCTATGGTTATTACCGCTCCGATGACAGAAAACCATGCACCATACATTGTTTTGTCGGTAAGCTTGTACCACAAAGATAAATTGAAGAAAACTCCCTGAAAAATATAAGAAAATAAAACAATGGGAATCACCCTCAATCCTGCCCAATAATCTTTATGAATGACGAATTTAAATATATCCAGATAAAACACCATTCCCAAAAATATCAGTAAGGAAAAGATGATGAAGAATTTCATGGCATCTGCATACGCTTCCTTACTGTTTTTATCTTTATGTTGTGCGAAAATGAATGGTTCATAAGCATAGCGAAATGCCTGCGTAAACATCATCATCACCATGGATATTTTAAAACAAGCTGAATAAATCCCAAGTTCTGATTTTGCTAATTCAGGATCTTCGATTAAAAAGGGAAAAATGATTTTATCGAGGGTTTGGTTCATGATTCCGGCAACTCCTAATATTAACAATGGCAGCGAATAACGCAGGATTTGTTTCAGCAAATGAAAATCAAATTTGAATTCAGCTTTGAATACATCAGGCAATAAGGCAACTGTCACCACTACCGTTTGAATTACATTAGCGATAAAGACATAGCCAACACCATAATGCGGATCATAAAACCAGTCAATTAAGCCGGGAGCTTTCTCCATCAGCCAGGGACAAACCACCAAAAAGAAGATGTTAAAAGCGATATTTGTAAAAATCATCAGCAGTTTCAATGCTGCAAATTTAATCGGTCGGGATTTGTAGCGTAGATAAGCAAAGGGGATAGACCCAAAAGCGTCCATGGCAACAACAACACCAAGCATGGCAATGTATTCCGGATTTGAAGAATAACCAAGCAAATCAGCAATCGACTGTGCAAAAACAACACACAACAGAGCAAAAATCAGGGAAGTAAAACCGACAGAAATAATCGTATTACCATAAACTCTGGCAGCAATTTCGGGATGTTTGTTAGCAAAACGGAAAAATCCGGTCTCCATGCCGTAAGTCAGGATAACGAGCAGCAGCGCTGTCCATGCATATAAATTTGCCACCACCCCATAATCGGCTGAACCGGTAAGGACGTAGGTGTAAAGTGGCACCAACAACCAGTTTAAGAATTTTCCCAGGATACTGCTGATTCCGTAGATAGCGGTTTCCTTCGCTAAATTTTGCATTTTTCGTTCTGCCATGTTTTTCTTGCTAATTGATTATTGGTCAGGAGAAATTTCGTTGTTTTTTCAAATGCTCATACGCTTCATTTACAGCCCTGAACTTCTCAGTAGCCGATTTTTTAATATCATCACCCAGGTTTGCTACTTTATCAGGATGGTATTTCATGGCCATTCTGCGATATGCCTTCTTAATGTCTTCGTTACTGGCTGATGTCTCAATTTCCAATGCCTTATAAGCCCAGTTTTCATCCACGTGTTTGATGTAGGGCGCTTTTAACGATTCAAACTCTACACTGCTGATGTTAAAAATGCCTGCAATGCGGCGGATGACCTGTAATTCGGGCGTGTTTACGTCCCCATCAGCATACGCGATGTCGAACAACAATCGAATCAGCTGTAATTTAGCGGAATAGTTCATATACAGGTTGATTTGTTGTGCTACTTCCACTTCGTTGATGGGTTGATCCAATAACTTTTTCAATATCTGAAGTGCTTCCAAAGCTCCTTCTTCTTCAAAATTAGCAACGAGAAATCTTTTTACCACATCTAACTCTGCTTTTTGCACCCTGCCGTCGGCTTTCATAACGCAGGCAATCATCACCAGCAAACTGGCTTTGAAATCCCGTTCGGTGGTGCGTCTGGTGTGCGTTTGAGAGGTACTTGTTATTGTATTCTCACCAAACAATGAACCCAGCGCAAAACCAATAATAGCACCGATCGGACCGCCGAAGGCCCAACCCAAACCGCCACCTATCCATTTAGCAAAATTTCCCATAAAATAATTAACCTGTTTGACATAAAAATAACCTTTCCAGTTTTCTGTTATTCGCTGACTAATCGTCATTTTTCCACTAATACTCACTCATAGCCATTTTTTATTTTTTCAACTGAACGATACTCTCCTAACAAATACATGAGTTTTGTAGCATGGTTCCTGTGCTGTATCGCGATTTCTTCACGATGATGACGCTTTTTCGATGATTGCAACATGCAAAGATAATTGAAAATTGTAAGCTGCCGGCTGAATAGGAACATAAATCAACTTTTTTAGCAAAATAGCGCTACATTTTATCCTGAAATCAATTTGTTATGGTATTTTTGCAAATAATAAATATAAAGCAATGCAACGGATTTTTCTGGTAGGATTTATGGGTTCAGGTAAAACCGCCATGGGTAAATTGCTCGCCAAGCGGCATGGACTCACATTTATCGATTTAGACAGCTATATTGAAAACAAATTCAGGCGAACTGTTGCCCGTATCTTTGCAGAAGATGGTGAAACCAGTTTCCGCGAAATAGAAAAAAACTGCCTGCATGAAGTTGCCGAATTTGAGGATGTGGTCATTGCTACGGGTGGTGGCGTTCCGTGTTTTTTTGATAATATGGATTTCATGAACCAACGTGGAGAAACCATTTACATCCGTCTTACACCGGAACATCTGGCAGAACGACTTTCTTCTTCAAGAGCAGGTGTACGTCCTTTGCTAAAGAACAAAACAGGCGATGAATTGCAGCAATACATTACCGAAACTCTGCAAAAAAGAGAGCCATATTATCTCCGGGCAAAGCGCATCATTGAGGGGACTGATGAGGAAATAGAGAGACAGATGACAAATTAAACATATCTCCGATTGTTGAAAACTTTCACTCCCGAATACCCCGTTTTCAATCAAAATTCCTTATCTTTAACAGCCAAAATTTACTTTTTGCGCTGTTTTTTTAATCTCTTTTAATCCACATATTTACATGAAATCATTTGTTCATCTCCACGTGCATTCCTATTATTCAATCCTGGACGGAATGTCGTCTATTCCCGGATTAGTTGAACGGGCAGCTGCCAGCGGGATGAATGCCATCGCGCTTACCGATCACGGGAATATGTTCGGTATCAAAGAATTTTACAACTACATAAAAAAGAGAAACAGCAAGGTTCACAGCGAAATTGCTCAGCTTAAAAAAGAGCTAAAGAATGATGAACTCTCTGATGAACAGCGGTTAACTTTGTCAACCCAGTTGACAGATGCTGAAAAGAAACTTTTTAAACCAATTTTGGGTTGTGAAGCTTATGTAGCGCACCGGAGCCGGTTTTCAAAAGATAAAGACAATGTAGAAGACCGCAGCGGATACCACCTGGTACTGCTGGCGAAGAATAAAAAAGGATATCAAAACCTCTGCAAATTGGTTTCGCTGGGATGGATAGAAGGCTTTTATTATCGACCTCGTATCGACTATGAAATTCTGGAAAAATATAGTGAGGGTATTATTGCCTCTTCGGCTTGTCTGGGAGGTGAAATTCATAAAAAAGTAGAGAAAGGCGACCTTGCCGAAGCAGAGAAATCAGTACTTTGGTATAAAAAAGTATTTGGTGATGATTTTTACATTGAATTGCAACTGCATCAGACGGATAAGCCGAATGCAGACACAACGGTTTATGAAAAACAAAAACGCCAGAATGTAGAATTGATCAATTTAGCACGAAAAACCAATACGAAAATTGTTGCTACCAACGATGTGCATTTTGTAGAAGAAGATCATGGTGAAGGACATGAGCGACTGATTTGCCTAAGTACAGGAAAAGATTTGGACGACCCCACCCGCATGCGCTATACAAAACAAGAGTATTTGAAAACGCCGGAGCAGATGTGGAAAATTTTCGACGATATACCGGAGGCGCTTGAAAATACAATCGATATCGCCAATAAAATTGAGTTTTATGATATAGATTCTCCTCCGATGATGCCGGTGTTCCCGATTCCGGAGGATTTTGCTACCGAAGAAGCTTACCGGCATCAATATAACGAGCCAATGCTTCGTGAAGAATTTGGTGATCGTTTTGATCGGTTGGGGGGATACGATAAAGTTATCCGGGTAAAGTTAGAAGCCGACTATCTGCGAAAACTTACCCTCGAAGGAGCGGCTCAGCGTTATGGTGAAGTCCTGGATGAAGAAATTGCTGAACGTCTCGATTTTGAATTGAATGTGATGAAAACCATGGGTTTTCCGGGTTATTTTCTGATAGTACAGGATTTTATCAATGCAGCACGGGAAATGGGTGTGGCTGTTGGACCAGGACGAGGTTCTGCCGCCGGTTCCGTGGTTGCTTATTGCCTGCGCATTACCGATATCAACCCACTGAAATATGACTTGCTGTTCGAACGTTTTCTAAATCCCGATCGTATCTCCATGCCTGATATTGATATCGACTTCGATGATGATGGTCGTGGTCAGGTGTTGCGTTGGGTAAAGGAAAAATACGGAAAAGAAAGGGTTGCACATATTATTACGTATGGAACGATGGCCACAAAATCGTCGATTAAAGATGTGGCGCGCGTACAGAAACTCCCATTAGCGGAAGCAGAACGGCTGACAAAGCTGATACCTGATAAACTGCCGGATGATGTAAGTGGGAAGGCGTTGAAAGTGAATATCTCGAATTGCGTGAAGTTCGTTCCCGAGCTACAATCGGCTCGTAATTCGTATGATCAGAACTTATCGAGTACCCTTAAATACGCTGAGATGCTTGAGGGTACCGTTCGTCAGACCGGAGTTCATGCCTGCGGAGTGATTATCGGATCCGACGACCTTAAAAATCTGGTACCTTTAAGTACGGCAATTGATAAAGAAACCAACGAAGAAATACTGGTTACCCAGTTCGAAGGATCTGTGATTGAAGAAATTGGTCTTATCAAGATGGACTTTCTCGGACTGAAAACACTCTCTATTATCAAAGAGGCGCTATCGAATATAAAAAAGACCCATGACATAGACATCAATATTGATGCTATTCCGATTGATGATAAAAAAACCTATGAGCTTTTCAGCAAAGGACTTACAGTAGGGACATTCCAGTTTGAGTCGCATGGGATGCAAAAATACCTGAAGGAACTGCAACCTACACAGTTTGAAGATCTTATCGCGATGAATGCGTTGTATCGCCCCGGGCCGATGCAGTATATCCCTCAGTTTATCAATCGTAAGCAAGGACGCGAAAAAATTGAATACCATTTCCCGATAATGGAACACAGGTTAAAAGACACTTATGGCATCACAGTTTATCAGGAACAGGTCATGTTACTAAGTCGTGATTTGGCCGGGTTTACCCGTGGTCAGTCGGATGAGTTGCGTAAAGCCATGGGGAAAAAGCTCATCGATAAAATGGCTGCCTTGAAAGTCAAGTTTATGGAGGGCTGCAAAAAAAACGGATTTGGTCCCGATGAAAAATTGGAACAAATCTGGGCAGACTGGGCAGAATTTGCCAAATACGCTTTCAATAAATCTCACGCTACCTGTTATTCCTGGATTGCTTATCAGACGGCTTACCTGAAAGCGCATTATCCGGCTGAATTTATGGCGGCGAACTTAACCCGAAATAAGGATGATATTGCTGAAGTCGGCAAGTTCATGGATGAATGCCGTAACCTGGGGATGAATGTGCTTGGACCGGATGTCAATGAAAGTGATTTGACGTTTACCGTAAACGACGAAGGGAATATCCGTTTTGGTCTGGGAGGCATCAAAGGGGTGGGGGAAGGAGCTGTGGAAACTATCGTGGATGAAAGAAAGAAAAATGGTAAGTTTAAAGGAATTTTTGATTTTATTGAAAGGGTTAACCTGACTTCCTGTAACAAAAAAGCCATAGAAAGTCTTGTGCTTGCGGGTGCCTTCGACGGATTTCCAGAGATTAAAAGAGAACAGTTCTTTGTTGAAAACAACAAAGGAGAAATAGTTATTGAAAGCATCATCCGCTATGGGAATAAATTTCAGACAGATCTTGCAATGAGCCAAAATTCGCTTTTTGGCGGTTTTGATACCATTGAAATAACCAAACCTGAAATTCCGTACGCGCACGACTGGTCGCCACTTGAAAAACTAAACAAAGAACGGGAATATATTGGTATGTATCTTTCGGCGCATCCCCTGGATGATTACGAATTTGAGATAAATTATGTTTGCAATACCAAAACGTCGGAATTAAAGGAGTTGATGCCGCTGATGGGAAAACAGCTTCGGATTGGAGGAATGGTGACTGCTATCCGGCACGGAACCTCAAAGGCCGGAAATCCTTATGGAGTGTTTACGTTGGAGGATTACGATGGCGCTTTTGAGTTTGCTTTGTTTGGGAATAATTACATCGAGTTTAGCAAATACATGATCAAGGATTTGTATCTGCTCATTTATGCTACGGTGCAGGAAAAGGGCGCTGATTATAAATTTAAAAAACCTTCAAATCCGAACGACCCGGTTGTTCCGGAGATAAAGATTCAGAAGATTGAAGTCCTGAATGATGTTAAAGATAAGTTGGTTGATACCCTTACGGTGACACTTCCTCTTGAGCAGCTGGATGAAGAATTTGTCACGGATATGACTGATATGGTTCTTCAGAACAAGGGAAGTGTTAATGTGTATTTTAATGTTGTCGATTTACTCACGCAGAACAAAATCAAACTTTTTGCCCGCCAGTGCCGGGTGAAAATGAATAAGGATTTCTACAAAATGCTGAAGAGGTATAAAGATGATGGCCGGATTGATTTCCAGGTAACATGAAAAGAAATAGACAGGATAGATAATTTCAATATGTCTATTAGGCAATTCAATGTGTTTTTATTTTCTGAATAAGATAATTTAAATTAGTTTTGCAACACAAAAATAACTATTAATATTAAACAGTTTAAATAAATTTGTATGGCGTTAGAATTTACAGACGATAACATCAAAGATGTAATCAATAGTGGTAAGCCTGTTGTAATTGATTTCTGGGCAGAGTGGTGCGGTCCTTGCCGTATGGTTGGACCAAGTATCGAAGAACTTTCAAAAGAGTTTGAAGGTCAGGTTCAAATTGGTAAATTAAATGTGGACGACAATGTCGATACTCCGAATGAGTACGGCATCCGCAACATCCCAACCATCTTGTTTATCAAAAACGGACAGGTAGTTGACAAACAAATCGGCGCTGCACCGAAAGCTGTTTTGGAAGCCAAAGTAAAGGCGCTTTTATAATTTCAGGTAGAAATCTTTCGCAAGAGTGGTAAAGGCAGTTGAATACTGATGCCTTTCTTCTGTTTCAATTTCGATAGATGAAATATCAGTTATCCGGGTAACAAACCCCAATTCAAGCAATACTCGTTTTGCTTCGCTATCTGGTTTTGGATGAACATAAATACACTGATAACAGCATAAACCGAATTTTTTGGCATACTTCACACATTGCAGACCTTCGGTTACGGGAAGAATGATACAAATTCTTCCCGTTTTTTTTAATAAACCAGAAGCATCTTTTAATAAATCTTCGTGTGTCAGCGTATCTGTATGTCGTGCCTTTGTCCTGGCTTTGTCAGGCGCTTTCAGCGAAGAAATAAAAAACGGTGGATTGGATACAATCAGATCGTATTTCTCGGATGACCTTTCAGCAAAAGTTTCGAGAGATTGATGAAAAACTGAAATACGGTTCTTCCATTTTGAAGAAGTAATGTTTATCTCAGCCTGCCTGACTGCACCTTCGTCAATATCAATCGCATCAATCTTGGCTGTTGAACGTTGTGCCAGCATCAGTGCAATGAGCCCGCTTCCTGTTCCTATGTCCAGTATCTTTTCTGTTGAAGCATCTAAAGGGCTCCAGGCTCCCAACAATACGCCATCCATGCCGACTTTCATCGCGCACAGGTTGTGATAAACCTTGAATTTTTTGAATTGAAAATACGGATTCGACATGGTTATCTTCTTGCCGGTCTGTCATTGCCTGATGAGTGATTTGATCGGGCGGGTGTTGACTCCGAATTGCGGTGGTGTTCCTGCGAAGGAGCGGGTCTTGCTTGTGGTGTTGTTCTCCTCTGGTGTACATCAATTTTATCGGAAGGAGAAGCCTGGCGAGGAACAACTATTCTTTGTTCAGGATATGAGTTTCTTTGCGGGACAGATTGTATGCGTCTGTTGTCAGATGGAGCTATCGTTCGTCTTTGATCCGGGTCAATACGTCGCTGTTCAGACGAAGATGCTCTTTCCTGGGCAGGATTATTCCGTTGTTGCGGTTCCGGTCGGGAAAACTGTGAGCTTCCGGAAGGATATCGTTCGTAACGTTTGTCCTGTAAACGGATATACTGTTCGCGTGTCAACACTTCGCGGACTTCAGCATCTTTATTCTTGACCCTTTCAAGTGCTTCACTTCTGGATTTTGATACCTGACGTTCGCGTGCATGTTTCAGGTTGATGTCGTAAATTGCCCGCGATTGTTCCCGGTTGAGATCAAGCTCCTGTTGCATTTTCCGGGTTTGCAGTGCAGCTTCCTGCTCCGGTGTACGGGAAGGAGCAGTAGCGTTTTCCTGTGTTGAATTATTTGAACTCAAATGAAGACAGGAAAACAGGAAGATGAACAAATAAATAAACCTCATTTGAAAATATAATAAAAATGCAGCATTAAAATGCTTCAATCTTTGTGCCAAAAAGCTTTAAATCAAATTTAATCAAAACAATTATTTATGAAAACTTCTGAGTTTGATGTTGGTCAGTACTTTTTTGGTATGTTCAGAAAAATCACCATTCAACATCCATCCATAATAACCGGTATCCGTTTTTAGCACATCTTCTACTTTCTGACCCTTATATTTTCCAAAATTAAATACTTCTTCTCCTTTCTCATTGTAAACAAATTTTCCTGCAAAGTCCACATTGTTTGATTGTGTAGTGTATTTTGCCAATAATTCGACATCATTCGGCAGGTCATTGTAATGATCGAGTTGTGACTGCAAAATCTCATAGGTAGCCATGGTATCCACCGAAGCATCATGTGCCCCGTCTAAATCTTTGTCACAATAAAACTTATATGCAGCAGAGAGGGTACGTTGTTCTTTTTTATGGAAAATCACCTGTACATCAATAAATTTTCTTTTTGAAAAATCAATGTCGGCATTAGCACGCAACAATTCTTCCGCGAGCATGGGGATGTCAAACCGGTTTGAGTTATAACCTGCCAGGTCGCAACCTTCAAAATCCCTGACAATTTCGCCCGCAACTTCCTTGAAAGTCGGACAACCAGCAACAGCTTCATTTGTAATCTTGTGAATAGCTGTTGATTCGGGAGGGATAGGTATCCCGGGATTAATCAGAAAACACTTCGATTCTTCTTTTCCGTTGGGATAAACCTTGTGATAAGCAATCTGCACAATACGGTCAGTAACAATATTAATCCCGGTGGTTTCAAGATCAAAAAAAATCAGGGGGTTCTTTAGATTGAGTTTCATGTTATTAGTGTTGAAAAGAAAAGCAGAAGAACCGGATGATTCAGTTCCCCTGCCCAGAGTGTAATTAATTTAATTATCAGTCGTTTAGAAGCATTGGCATCAAGAGCATCAGAATATCTTCGTTTTCTTCATTTTCGAAAGGAAGGATAATTCCTGCACGAGAAGGATCCGTTAATTCGATCACCACCTCATTAGAAGTGATATTGCTAAGAATTTCAATTAAGAAAGCAGATTTGAATCCGATCTTGATAGGGTCTTCAGCATACTGACAATTGATGGTTTCTTCGGCAGAGATAGAAAAATCTATGTCTTGGGCTGAAATAAATATTTGATTTTCAGTTATCTGTAATTTAATGAGATTGCTTGCCTGGTTGGAGAATACCGAAACGCGTTTTAATGCATTGAGTAAGGTAATTCGGTCAACAATAATTTTGTATGGATTTTCTTTCGGAATTACCCCATTATAATTGGGGTATCTGCCTTCTACCTGCCGGCAAATCATGGTATAATTAGACAGTTTGAAATACGCGTTTTTGTTGTCGAATTTCACTTCCACATCGCCACTTTCTTTTGGGAGGATATTTTTTAGCATGTTAGCCGGTTTTTTCGGTAAAATAAAACTGGCTTTATCTTCTTCTTCCGATAAATTAACGTTTGAATAAGAGGTTTTGTAGCGAACTAATTTATGTGCATCTGTAGCGACTAATGTTAAACCATCCTTCAGAATATCAAAATAAATTCCGTTCATAACCGGACGCAATTCATCATCGGCAGTGCAAAACAATGTTTTAGAGATTCCTGAAGATAAAGTACTCACCGCCAGGTTCATCACCTTAGTGTCGGGTTGCAATTCAGGTAAGCGGGGATATTCATCGCCATTTTGTCCGATAAAATTATACGTTCCATTCGCGGAAGTAATAACCATGGCTAAGTTCGAATCATTGATCTGGAAATTCAGCGGTTGGTCCGAGAATTCGCGCAAAGTATCAAGCAACAAGCGAGATGATACTGCAACTTTACCCGAACCTTCTACTTCTTCTACCTCCATGGAAGTAATCAGCGTAGTCTCCGTATCGGAAGCTGTCATGGTGAGTTGCTGTCCTTCCAGGCTAAACAGGAAATTATCCAGAATCTGTAATGAATTTTTGCTGTTGATTACACGACTGATAGCCTGCAGGTGACTCAGCAATATTGTACTGGATGCTTTGAATTTCATACGATATGAATGTTTATCTGGTTATTTTAATAATGAAGCAAATGTAAGGAATTTTTTTTAAATATAAAAAATGTATTACTTTTGTTTCGGGAAAATACGAAATGAATTTACATGCATGCAAATAAAAAATATTATACAGAAAATCAGGAAAAGTTAGCGCGTTATTCGAAAGCATTATCCAATCCGGTACGTGTATTTATCATGGACTTCCTGGCTAACAACCTCGATAAATGTTGCTATAGTGGTGATATGGCCGAAGAGCTCCCCATTGCCCGGTCAACCTTGTCGGAACATTTAAAAGAATTGAAAAAAGCCGGATTAATCCAGGGAGAAATCAATCCCCCCTACATCAAATACTGTATTAACAGGGCAAACTGGGAGGAAGCAAAGTTATTATACGCTCATTTTTTCAAGAGGTAAAAAATTTTAACCTGGTATTTTGGGTTTTTACGAAATAATTTAAAATAACACATCATGGAAATTAAAATCTTAGGGACAGGTTGTCCAAAATGCAAAACGCTCGAAAAAATGACGAGGGAAGTAGTAGAACAAAACGGTTTCAACGCTACCATTACCAAAGTTGAAGACATCATGGACATCATGAAGTATAATATTTTATCCACACCTGCATTGGTTGTGAATGAAAAAGTGGAAATTAAGGGACGAGTTCCTTCTGCAGAAGAAATTAAACAAGTATTATCAAAATATTAAATTATCTACCAATGAAAAAGGTTCTTCTATTCTGTTTTATGCTTACTTTCCTATTTGGAAACATGTCGTGTGAAGCACAAAGCAAACAAAAACAGCAACAATCAGAAATCGCTGTATCAGACAAAGTTGATGTTTATTATTTCCATTACACACGCAGATGTGTAACCTGCAATACCGTTGAGTCAGAAACAAAAAAACATTTGGAGGTTCTTTATCCAGAATTGGTCAAAAATGGCAAAATCACTTTTACTAGCGTCAATCTTGAAGAAGCAGGCAGTAAAGCCATTGCAGAAAAATGCGGTGCAACAGGACAATCGTTGTTGGTAGTTTCAGGAAATAAAAAAACGGACCTCACGCAAGCAGGTTTTATGTATGCCCGTAGTCAGCCGGAAAAACTAAAAGCCGAAATTAAATTAACCCTTGACCCGCTGGTTAAAAAATAAACGCATGGAGTTCCTTCAAAATATTTTAGAGAATACTGAATATTCAATTGTTGCAGCCTTGGTGCTCGGATTGATGACCGCTATCAGTCCGTGCCCGTTGGCAACTAATATTTCGGCTATTGGTTTTATCAGTCGGGATATTGAAGATAGCAAACGTGTATTTATGAGTGGATTAGTTTATACGCTAGGGAGGGTAATTACTTATACAGGACTGGCAGTTATTTTGTATTTTGGTGCTAGTCAGATGCAAATTTCAATGATATTTCAGGGTTGGGGAGAGAAACTGCTCGGACCAATACTCATCATCATCGGATTGTTTATGTTGGATGTAATTAAACTCAAATTCCCTGGTTTATCCGGATTAACAGAGAAAATCGGTAACCGCAGCAAAGGTAACTACTGGAGCTCCTTATTGCTCGGGATTGTTTTCGCTCTGGCTTTTTGTCCTTACAGTGGCGTGCTGTATTTCATGATGTTGATACCCATGACCATTTCGAGTGCAAGCGGCTTGTTTTTACCCGTTGTTTTCGCAGTGGCTACTGGGATTCCGGTAATAATATTTGCCTGGTTCCTGGCCTATGCCGTAGGTAATGTTGGAAAATTATACAGTAAAATTAAAACCTTTGAAATTTGGTTTCGGAGGATTGTTTCTGTATTGTTTATCCTGGTTGGACTGTATTATGTTATCGATTTATGGATTAAATAAGATATTTTTTTATCTCGTTATTTCGAGTTATTACGAAATGAACTTTACATTAGAAGCAAATTGCAATTAAATTTTTCATTTACAGAACTGCAACTTTAGCTGTAGTTGATTTATTAATAAACTCACGTTATGGAACTAAAAAAAGAATTAAAAATCCTGTTTGGGATTGTAGTTGTCTTTCTGGCGGTATTTTTCCTGCCGATTGAAAGTCCGGTCTTTAACACAGCCGTTGTAGCCACATTTGATTTGGCAAAGTGGTACGCACAGGAACATGTTATTTTATGTTTACTCCCCGCCTTTTTAATAGCTGGGGTGATTTCTGTCTTTGTTAGTCAGGCCTCGGTTATTAAATACTTCGGAGCCAAAGCCAAACGCTGGGTAGCTTATACTGTTGCTGCTGTCTCGGGAACGATTCTGGCAGTTTGCTCTTGTACAATTCTCCCGCTGTTTTCGAGCATACACAAACGAGGTGCGGGACTTGGACCAGCAGTAGCATTTTTGTATTCCGGACCTGCTATTAATATCCTTGCCATTATACTGACAGCTCGCATTCTTGGCGTTGAACTTGGCGTTGCCCGATTTGTGGGTGCTGTTGTTTTCAGTGTTGTGATTGGTTTAATCATGGCTTTTATTTACAGGAAAGAAGAAAAAGTAAAAGCTGCAGAACAACTGAATTTCCCGGATGTACCTGAAACCAGGCCCTTGTGGCAGACTTCACTTCATTTCTTCACGCTTGTATTGATCCTTGTTTTTGCTAACTGGGGTAAACCGGCCGAAGGCGACACAACCAGTTTTTGGTTTTATCTCTGGTCCTACAAATGGTATATTACCGGATTATTTGGATTAGTACTTGTTTATTCTATGATTTACATCCTGAAACTGAAAAGCTGGCAAGTATTGCTAGGAGCAGTCGCAACAGGATTAAGTGCCATATTTATTGGCAATCCTTTAATTAGCGTGGTTGTTGCCATTGCTGCCGTTAGTTCCATTGCCTTGATGGATAAATCGGAAGACGGAGAAAACAAAGAATGGATACTTTCCAGTTGGGGATTTGCCAAACAAATTATGCCGTTGCTCGCAATTGGCGTAGTAATTGCCGGTTTTCTGTTAGGTTCTACACATGATGACACAACAATTGCAGGTGTTATTCCGAATACATGGATTGCCTGGGCTGTCGGTGGGAACTCTGTTCTATCTAACTTTTTAGCATCTATAGTCGGGGCCTTTATGTATTTTGCTACATTAACAGAAGTGCCAATTATTCAGGGATTATTAGCCTCGGGAATGGGAAAAGGTCCGGCTTTAGCATTATTGCTTGCAGGCCCATCGTTGTCACTACCTAATATGCTTGTTATCCGTGGTGTGCTGGGAACACAGAAAACAGCTGTTTATGTGGTGATCGTTGTTGTGCTTTCGACTTGTGCAGGACTTATTTTTGGTGCGCTTTAACATAAATCCGGATATCCCCGGCTGATATGATCAAAAACAATTTAAACAAAACAATATGAAAGTATTAATTCTTTGTACCGGAAATTCATGTCGTAGTCAAATGGCACACGGATGGTTGCAATCGTTCGATGCGAACATAACGGTATATTCTGCAGGAACACAAGCTTTTTACACGTTTTACATCGAACAAATCAAACAAAACAAAATATAAGTTTGACAAAAACCAGTAGAATTCATATTGAGAATTGATGATGGGACTCAACAACGAATAATTTTAAATAAGATTAAAAAAATAGTTAAGAGTCCGGTTTAAAACTTAAGGATTTGAAATTAAGTGTTATATTTGTGCGTTTTTTTAATTTTTGTGAAGAAATCTGTTGCGGTTTGTAACAAATGATTTCTGGACTTGTATCTAATCGCACCCAGAAAAAACAATTTTAAATATTTACTGTTATGCAGCCATTAAATGAAGCAATTTTAATTATGGCCGTTGGAATGATTACGGTGTTTTTTATCCTTTTTTTAATCGTTCTAATCGGAGATCTAATCATCAGGCTTTCTAACAAGTATTTACCAGAAGAAGCAGTAGCCGTGAAAGCTAAAAAAACAGGAACTTCTTCTGACAATACGATGAAAGCCATTGAAGCAGCCATTGACGTAATCACCAATGGCAGAGGGAAAGTAACAAATATAAAAAAAATATAAGCGCAATAAATAACGATTTACATGGAAAAAGAGATTAAATTTTCGTTGGTTTATCGGGATATGTGGCAAAGTTCCGGGAAATACATGCCGCGGGTGGATCAATTGGTGAGAGTGGCTCCCGAAATTATTAAAATGGGCTGTTTTGCCCGTGTTGAAACAAATGGAGGTGGGTTTGAGCAAATCAACCTGCTTTTTGGTGAAAATCCAAATAATGCTGTAAGGCAATGGGCGCGTCCGTTCAACGAAGCCGGTATCCAAACTCATATGTTAGACAGGTCGTTAAATGGTCTGAGAATGAGTCCCGTTCCTGCCGACGTGCGAAAATTGTTTTATAAAGTTAAAAAAGCGCAAGGGGTTGATATTACCCGCTGTTTTTGTGGGTTGAATGACCCCCGTAACATCATCGCATCCATCAAATATGCCAAAGAAGCCGGGATGATTGCCCAAGCCACCTTGTCGATTACAGTATCCGAGGTTCATAATGAAACATATTATTGTCAACTTGCCGATGAACTGATTGCCAACGGTGCTGATGAGATCTGTCTGAAAGATATGGCCGGTATTGGAAGGCCGGCAACATTGGGTAAAATTGTCAATTACATTAAAACCAACTATCCTCAAATAGTGGTTCAATACCATGGCCAAACCGGTCCCGGGTTTACTCCGGCTTCTATTTTAGAAGTGTGTCGCAATGGCTGCGATATCATCGATGTGGGTATGGAACCGCTTTCCTGGGGAACCGGACATGCGGATGTGATTATGGTGCGTGAGATGTTGGTTGATGCAGGTTTTAAAGTGCCTGAAATTGACATGGCTGCTTATATGCGTGTCAGGGCGTTGACCCAGGAATTTATGGATGATTTTCTGGGATATTTTATTCCTGAATCAAACAGGCGGCTCCAGTCGTTGCTGATTGCCTCCGGTTTACCGGGTGGCATGATGGGTAGTTTAATGAATGATTTGAAAGATAATCTTGTTAGCATCAATAAATCAATGGCGAAGAAAGGAGAACCTGAGCTTACCATTGATGAATTGTTGATTAAGTTATTCGATGAAGTTGCTTATGTATGGCCACGGGTAGGATATCCTCCGCTTGTTACCCCATTCTCTCAATACGTCAAGAACCTGGCTATGTTCAACATCATGCAGTTGAGTAAAGGCAAGGAGCGCTGGACCATGATTGCCGATAGTATTTGGGATATGATTCTGGGTAAAGCCGGAAAATTGCCGGGAGACGTAGATCCGATTATCAAAGAACTGGCAAAAGAACAAGGTCGTGAGTTTTACGATGGAGATCCTCAGTCATTATATCCGGATAAACTGGAAGAATTTAGAAAGGAAATGGCTGAAAATGGATGGGAAAATGGACCGGATGATGAAGAATTATTCGAATTAGCCATGCATCCTGAACAATACAGGGCATATAAATCAGGTAAAGCAAAAGCCGATTTTGAAGCCGAGTTGACAGCAGCAAAAGTAAAAAAGGATGCTATGCCTGCTTCTACCCTAATTGAACCGCAAACAGTTCAGGTAGAGGTGAACGGAGAAAAGTTCCTGGTCAATATAGCGTATGGAGATGCTGCAACCAACACTGCCTCTGCAAAATCAGAAGTTTCAAATCCCGTGTCATCGACTGGAGAAGTTCACAATGTAATCGCTCCGTTGGAAGGTAAATTCTATCTTACCAACAGTTCAGCTGAAATCCCGGTGAAAATTGGAGATGTTGTTGGGAAAGGAGATTTGTTGTGTTATATTGAATCAATGAAAACATATAACGCCATAACAGCGGATAAAGCTGGTAGAATTGATGAAATTGCTTTTGTTAATGGAGACTCCGTTGATGAAGATGATGTGTTATTTAAACTTCAATAACCAGAATGGAAGAAATACTGTCAAAATTATATAGAATGACTGCTTTCGGAGGTTTTTCCTTTGAAGTTGTCCTGATGTGGTTTATTGCTTTTGTGTTGCTCTATTTGGGTATCCGGAAAAAGTATGAACCCCTGTTGTTGGTTCCTATTGCATTTGGTGTGCTGTTGGCTAATTTTCCGGGAGGAGGGATGGGCATTGTTCCTGCCGAGAATATAGCGTTGGAAGGTCACCGGTACAAAAATCTGTTTGAGATTGCCAGTGAATATGGCATCATGAATTATTTGTATTACAGCCTGATAAAAACCGGGTTTTTACCTCCGATTATATTCATGGGTGTGGGGGCTTTGACTGATTTTGGACCCATGCTCCGAAACCTGAAACTAGCCTTGTTTGGTGCA
The DNA here is from genome assembly GCA_028703105.1 of Paludibacter sp. GTDB lineage: Bacteria > Bacteroidota > Bacteroidia > Bacteroidales > Paludibacteraceae > Paludibacter. Next base: position 17,855 of record JAQVNN010000001.1, read on the forward strand.
GCGGCACAAATAGGTATTTTCACGGTACTGATTGTTTCGTTACTCTTAGGTTTTAACCTCAATGAAGCTGCATCGCTGGGTATTATCGGGGGAGCTGATGGCCCTACTGCAATCTACACAACAATTAAGTTAGCGCCGCATTTACTCGGACCTATCGCCATTGCAGCTTATTCCTATATGGCGCTTGTTCCGGTTATTATTCCCTTTGTTGCGAATTTGTTAATGACAAAAAAGGAGTTTAAAATCAATATGCGCCAAATGGACAAGCTGTATCCTCCCAAGCATAAGATTAAGAACCTTAAAGTAGTTAAGATTATATTTCCTATTGTACTGGGCTGTGTGTCTGCTATCTTTGTTCCTTCATCGGTGCCTTTGCTGGGGATGTTGCTGTTTGGAAACCTTATTAAAGAAATCGGAACGTCAACACTCCGTTTATCAGAAGCTGCAACAGGACCCATCATGAATACAGCCACGATTTTTCTTGGATTGACAGTTGGTGCGACCATGACAGCTGATGTTTTTCTTTCACCTAAAACTTTGGGAATTGTGGTGGGAGGATTTATTGCTTTTGCCATTTCAATCGCTGGTGGTATTTTAGCGGTTAAAGTGTATAATCTTTTTGCCAAGAAGAAGATAAATCCGCTGATTGGAGCTACTGGCTTGAGCGCAGTACCTATGGCTTCAAGGGTTGCAAATGAAATAGCCTTGAAACATGATTCGAATAACCATATTTTGCAATACTGTATGGCAAGTAATATCTCTGGTGTTATTGGTTCAGCAGTTGCTGCGGGGGTTCTTATCTCGCTGTTATCGTAAGATATTTTGATCAACATTATAAAGCCCGTAAATCAACGAATGAATTTACGGGCTTTTTATTCTTGTTTGTGTATAACAAATATTGTATTAATTCTTTTTACAGGCGACTCATGCCGTAGTCAGATGGCGCATAGATGCTTATAATTGCCAATAAAACCGCCTGGGAATAAGGATATTGGATTAGAAACCAGTCGCTTTTAATCCCAGTCCCGCTTTTTCATCCAGTCCAAACATCAGGTTCATATTCTGAACGGCTTGTCCCGATGCCCCTTTTATTAGGTTATCTATCATGGATATAATGAGTAATTTATCTCCGTGTTTTTCGAGATAAATAATGGCTTTGTTGGTATTAACGACTTGTTTTAAATCCGGATTCTGAGTGGTGATAAAGGAAAAAGCGGCATCTTTGTAATATCCTTGATAAAGACGATTTGCCTCTTCTATCGACAAATCACATTGGGTATAAGTAGTAACATAAATGCCACGGGTGAAGTTACCCCTGACCGGAATAAAGTTCAATGATTTATTGAAATCTGGTTGCAATTGTTTCAAAGATTGTCCGATCTCCTGTAAATGCTGATGTCCGAAAGGTTTATAAATAGAAATATTGTTGTTTCTCCAGCTGAAATGTGAGGTTGATGATGGTTTAACCCCTGCTCCGGTTGAACCTGTAATGGCATTGACATGAATTTCATTTTTTAGCAAACCTTTCGATGCCAATGGTAATAAAGCCACCTGGATCGCGGTAGCAAAACACCCGGGATTGGCAACATGCATGGCTTTTTTTATAGCTTCCCGGTTCAGTTCGGGTAAACCATATACAAACTCATGGTCCGGACTTTTAGCCCGGTAATCTGTCGATAGATCGATGATTTTTACCTTTTGCGGAACCTCATTTGCTTCAATAAATTTTTTGCTGTTGCCATGAGCGGAACAAAGGAATAGCGCATCAACTTTATCCAAAGGTAAATCCGATGTAAAAGTCAGATCAGTTTCACCAATCAGTCCGCTGTGAACTGCGGTAATCGGATTACCTGCATTGCTACTACTATTTACGAATACAATTTCAACATTGGGATGATAAATGAGTATTCTGAGCAATTCTCCTGCGGTATAGCCTGCGCCACCAATTACGCCAATTTTGATTTTTTGCATATGTTCTGGTTCTAATGTAGTTATTCGTTTAATAAATCCGGTCTCAACTGCTTAGTCCTTTCCAACGATTGATCATGCATCCATTCTTCAATTTTAGCCTGATGACCCGATAATAAGATTTCAGGAACTTTCCACCCCTTATAATCTGCCGGACGGGTATATACGGGCGGGGCCAGTAAATTATCCTGAAAAGAATCCGATAAAGCCGATGTTTCATCGCTGATAGCTCCTGGAATGAGCCGGACAATCGCATCAGCCATCATAACGGCCGGAATTTCTCCTCCGGTCAGAACAACATCTCCGATGCTGATTTCCCTCGTAATTAGATGCTCTCTGATTCTGTGGTCAATTCCTTTATAATGACCACACAAAATGATGAGATTTCGAGTCAGTGACAAACGGTTTGCCATTGGCTGATCAAATTTTTCTCCATCAGGAGAGGTGTAAATAATCTCATCGTAATTTCTCTCCGATTTCAGTCTGGTAATAATGCGATCAACCGGTTCAATCATCAACACCATACCGGCGCCAAATCCATAAGCATAATCATCCACGTGGCGGTGCTTATCGGTTGAATAATCGCGCAAATTGTGTACGTAAATTTCTACCAAACTTTTTTTCTGAGCTCTTTTGAGGATAGAGAAGTTCAGTGGACTATACAGCAATTCGGGAACGGCAGAAATAATGTCGATACGCATTTTACTCGTTTTGAAAATGCAAAAGTACAAAAAAATGATGTAATCACAGATTTGCAGCCAGCCATTTTCTCATTTCTTCCGGCGATTTGTTTCTCCGGCGGGCATAATCAGTCAGTTGTTGCTCATCAATTTTCCCGATCATGAAGTATTTTGATTGAGGGTGAGCAAAGTAAAAGCCGCATACAGATGCGTTCGGGTACATGGCTCCGTTTTCTGTTAGTTGTATTCCAATGTTATTGAATTTGATCAAAGGGTCGAGATCAAAGATAACCGATTGATCCGGAAGAGATGGATAGCCAACGGCCGGTCTTATACCCCGGTAATGCACCTTGAACATTTCTTCATAATCTACCTTTTCATGCGGAGCATAGCCCCAGTATCTGGTGCGTACCTGATAATGTAACCACTCTGCAGTAGCCTCCGCAATACGGTCGGAAAGGGTTTTTGCTATCAGCGCACTATAAACATCGTCTTTTTGCTCATAAGCTTTGGCAAAAGCTTCAACACCCAACACAGTATTGGCAAAAACACCGATATAATCTCCCTTGGGGTCAATAAAATCTGCAAGGGAGTAACAAAATCCGTCGTTTGAAGGTTTTTGTTGCCGGAGTGTTGGAATGCGATATTCATTTCCTTGATGAAAAATAACAATATCGTCGCCGTTCGTGCTGGCAGGATAAAACCCTATAGAAGCATTGATTTGTAATACGTTTTTATCCCTGAATTCTCTTAATATTGCCTGAGCATCTTTGAATAATTTAATGGCTTCTGCTGCTTTCGTTTGCTCTTCTTCTGCAAATTTCTGTAACCATCCTGTTTTACATGAATCGCAATCACAAACTGTTTCAATGCCTTCAAACTTACCCGGTATGCGCCAGGCCATGAAAAAGAAAGACCAGTGGATATAGGGGACAATTTCACTGAGCGGGATGTTTTTAATCTCGATTAAACCGATATTTTTGGGGGTTTCGTGCATTATTTACAACATTAAAAAATAATCAGACCATCATGACCAAGCTAAGTGCCATTATAGCCATACCGGCGATAAGACCGTAAATAGCTATATGGTGTTCGCCATACTCTTCTGCAGTTGGTAACAGTTCATCCAACGAAATATAAACCATGATACCTGCAACAGCTGAAAAGATAAAACCGAAGGCAGCTTCAGTAAAAAACCATTTCAGCAGGAAAAAGCCGATAATTGCTCCGATGGGCTCAGCAAGTCCAGAAAGAAATGATAGAACAAAAGCTTTCTTTTTATTCCCTGTGGCGTAATACACCGGAGCAGAGATGGCAAGACCTTCCGGGATGTTGTGAATAGCAATGGCTACTGCAATGCTCACTCCTAAAGTTGGATTGGTCATCCCGGCCATAAAGGTAGCCAATCCTTCGGGAAAGTTGTGTATGCCTATAGCCAGCGCAGAAAACAATCCCATGCGCATTAATTTGCTTTTGTCTTTTTTCCCGGGATTATCATAATCTTTGGTTTTGTTAATTTCATGAGGGTTTTCTCCCGATGGAATTAATTTATCAATAACACCTATCAGCGCAATACCGGCAAAAAACCCTAACACGGTAAACCAATAACCGGGTTTTTCTCCGAATTCGATTACCAACGAATCTTTTGCTTTGACAAAAATTTCAATTAAAGAGACATAAATCATCACACCGGCAGAAAATCCAAGAGAGGCAGCCAGAAATTTCGGGTTAAATTTTTTGTGCAAAAATCCGATTAAACTCCCGATCCCCGTCGCCAGCCCGGCGAAAAGTGTAAGTCCGAATGCAAAAAGGAAATTTGAAGTATCCATACAATTGGTTTAATTTGAATAAACACAAAGGTAGGGTAAAAAGTTTAAAATTATGACTATTTGCTTTGTTGTAATGAAGTGTTTTTCCATAATCTTCATATAACATCAAAAGATGAGATGAACTCCAGCTAAAATGAGGAGCTTTTAATCTTTCTCCCGTGTGTGTTCCATAATTCTCGTGGATAGGAGCATCTTCCTGCAATCCTTGTAGCCTGTCGAATACCTGAAGCGTATATTCATCAGCTAATTTGGTATATCCGTAATTCCGTAACCCCCGAATAGCAAAATAGGTTTGGTCTAACCAGATAGGCCCTCTCCAGTATCCACGGGGGTTATATTTTGGATTATCTGCAGCAATTGTTGGGAATGGAATATACGTAGAAAATTTTGTCGTATCCAGTAAGACCGTTAGCATTTTCTCCACTTGTTCAGGATGTGCTACATTCGTCCATAACGGAGTATATGCCTCACACCCGTATTCTTCAACGAAACTTCCATCTGTCAGTCTCCGATCGAAGAAAAATCCTTTTTCTTTATCAAAGAAATAATCGGCCACATAAGATGAGTAGTCGGGAGCATCAAACGCAACACCCAATATACCGGCAAACCTTTTCAATAATCTACATTCCAGCGCAAGGTATGCGTTCAGGTCCACACTTTCCTGATTCATGCTCCAGGCATTCCCTTCATCGTTGTTTCTCACCATCCTGGTGTTGTCGAAGCGAATTGCATTGTCCATGCCACTTTCCCAGGCAGCAGCTTCCAATGTGCCATCGGTGGAACCATACTCGCACATGCCATTTTTGTTATGGTCACGTTTGTTATACCACCATTTGTAATAAGCCATCAGCTGTGGATACATTTCTTTTAGAAAGGATGTATCGTTAGTATGAGTAAAAATTTCATCCACAGCCCACGAAACAAGAGGAGGTTTGCTGTCGCGAGCATTATTCTCCGCCGGATCAGTGTAGATACAGTCGATAATCATACCATCTGGCTGTTGGTAATCAAACATCGCCCGGATGTTGTTTTTTGCCAATTCGGGTTCAAATCTTGCCAGAGCTGCTGAGAAGCGCCAGGAATCCCATGCCCAGAAACCGACAAAATACCCGACTGCATGACTTGGAACAATTCCTTCGTGTAACAATCCTCCCCGATATGTGCGCCAATTTGAGAGGAGTGTTACGGCAGATTTTACCGCAATGCGGTCGTATTCCGGTTTCATGTCGGTCCGAAGTATCTTATTCAAGTATCCGTTCCATCGCTTGCTGTTTTCCGTCAGAGCTTTCCGGGTATCATTCAAGACAAACATACTTTTTTGAAATCCTGCAGGAATTTCTTTTTCAGAAGTAAAAAAAGAAATGGCCACATGTGTTTCATTTTCAGTCAATGTTCCAATGGCTTTGTAATTGTGTTCCCCGACGGTCAGCACGATATCCGGATTGAAAGTCAGCATTATAATTTCTCCCGAAGGATGGCGAACGAGAATGGTGTTCTGCTTTGTTGATATTTCAACGTCATTACTCCATTGGCTGCCTGTAAATGCTAGTTTCTTTGCCTCTTTTGAACAGATACTCAGCAATGCCGTTGAAGCGTCAACAAAATGCAGTCTCTGGTTTATTTTTCCATTTGGCGAATAGGAGGACAAATAGATTTCTCCCGGGAAATAATTTATTGAATCCGGGATAAACGTATCATTTTCGTGGTCAGCAAAACTTACAACTACGGCTGATTTTGCCATCCACTGGCGACGGTTCATGTCGAGACTGAATGGGCCACAAAAACCATTTACCCAGTTGTCTTTTTTGGGAAGGGTGAATCCCATCCATGAGCCGGCATCGGAAAACCATCCATTGCAGCGAGTTAAGGTATCAGGAGTATAAGCAACATCTAAAATATTCCCGAATTCGTACCGTTTACTGTCTATCCTAAGTTCTGATTTTTGACTGCAGCTAATGAAACCTGCAGCTAAAGCAGAAAAGAGTAATATTATTGATAATTTATGTAGCATACCTGATAATTTTTAGAAAACTTCATCTTTTGTTTGTCAGAACCATTTTATATGAGCTTTTTCGGCGGCATCATCCTGTGCTGTTAAAGGTTGTAAAGTGAAACTATATTTCCATTCACACGGAGTAATGGTGTATTCGGGATGCACTTGTGCTCCCCAGGTAGTATCACCTCCTACCCCCATTAAACGATGATCGATGTTCAACCAAACCATATCTTTTTTCAGAATACTTCCCCCATGCCGGCGTTCGATATTAAAAGGAACATAGTCGAGATCTTCCTGCGGGAAATTCCATGCACTTATGTTCAGAGGCTCATCTCCGGTTATCAGGACTCCTTCTCCGCGTTGATTTCGAAATGCAACCCAACGTACATCGCTTTTGTTTGCGGTTTCCTGAGCACGGACGTAAGGGTGATATTGCTCCCAAACGGTTGCTTGATAGAGACCAATTAGAGATCCGGTTTTACGGTCAGCATAATTTTCATGTGGTCCGCGTCCTAACCAGGTCATTATATCGTATTCAGCATGAAGTATTGTACGCATTCCCAACCGGGGAATTTCGGGCAATACGCTGTTTCCCGGAATAAAGTGCATAAACACCTTCACAGCGCCATTCGGACGGATGTTGTAAGTAGTTTTCAAAGTAGATTTCAGTTCCGGCATGACGTAATTAACCGTGACAGTAGCCGGTTGATTGTCAGTGCTTTCTTTAAAATCAATGCTTTGCAGATGCATCATTTGTCCGGCATGTTTCCATAGTCCACATCGTTCTATGTGTCCATTAGCCACATCATTATCGGTCGGAGCCCTCCAAAAGTTTGGTTGCAGGCCTGCCTTAATGATATTTTTGTTATTATAAACCAGTTCGGTCATTTCTCCGCTTACACTAGAAAATGTGATATGAAAGTTGTTGCCTTTCACGGTAATCGCTTCCGGTGTACGTTCGTAGGTAAAAGTTTCGCTGACTGGCTGTACGGTTGCAGATACTGAGGCAACGGGCAGCCGCCATTGTTCCATTGCTGCAACATGTCCTTCGGGAATAAGGGAGGCCGATTTTTTCGTACAAGCTTCGAGTGTAAGGAAGTATTCTCTTCCGTCAGAACGGGAAATTTTCAATGGAAGGGTAACAAGTGCCGACGAACGAGGGGCAATATCCGGGAAATCCATCAGGCCATTTTCTACCATTTTTCCGTCGGATTCTACTTTCCATTTCAAGAGATATCCTTCCAATCCGATAAAATCATGCCGGTTGGTTACCTTAATTTGATTTGTTGTAAATGCAGCAGGTTCAAAATGAATATATTGGTATATTTTTTTTACTTCGTGGATGTGTGGATGAAGAGAACGGTCAGCAGCAACCAGTCCGTTAGCACAAAAATTAGAATCGTTGGGAACACCTGCGAAACCCATATCACCTCCATACGCCCATATTTTGTTTCCATTCTCATCTTCTTTTTCAAAAGTGGCATCCACCCAATCCCAAATAAATCCACCCTGGAGCTGATCGTATTTATAAATTAAATCCCAGTAATCCTGCAGGTTTCCGGTGCTATTCCCCATGGAATGAGCATATTCACAGAGGATTAAGGGACGTACATCCCGTTGGTTTACATGACGACGAAGTGCCCATATACGGGCATACATCGGACAATAGATATCGGATTTAGCCTCATAACCCCCCCCTTCGTATTGTACCGGTCGTGTTGGATCGAATGCTTTTGTCCAGTCGTAAATGGTTTCGAAATGTTTACCATAGCCCGATTCATTCCCTAACGACCAGGTAACGACGGAAGTGAAGTTGCGGTCGCGCAACACCATTCGGCTCATGCGTTGCATGAAAGGGATTTCCCATCCAGGATAGTTGGCCAGGGTTTTATCCTTATGCGACATCATACCGTGACTTTCAATATTGGCTTCATCAACCAGGTATAATCCGTATTCGTCGCACAGGGCATACCACTCGTAGCGATTTGGGTAATGGCTTGTGCGAACAGCATTGATATTGAATTGTTTCATCAGTTCGATGTCTTTAATCATGCTTTTAACGGTAATGGTACGTCCGGTATGTGGGTCATGCTCATGCCGGTTTACGCCTTTAAATAAAACAGCAACGCCGTTAATCAGTAACATGCCGTTCTTCATTTCCACTGTTCTAAAACCGAAAGGATGAACGAAAGACTCCAGCTCTTTTCCCTGAGCATCGTAAGTGTTGATAACTAATTTGTACAGATTGGGAGTTTCTGCATTCCACGGGTGCACATCAGGAAAGAGCTGTTGTTTTGTAAAAAGAGTATCTGAAGCACTTTTAATCGTATTTTTTTGTTGATAAACCACGTTGTCTTCATTCATGATTTTCATTTCCATTGTTGCTCCCGGAAGGGGTTGGCTCAATCTGACTTCGAGGTTGAAATCTCCGTCCTGATATCTGTTGACCAACCCTGCGGTTAACCTGAAGTCTTTCACACGACATTTCGGACGGGCATACAGATAAACGTCACGTTCGATTCCACTGTATTTCCAGTAATCCTGACCCTCAAAATAGGAACCATCGCTAAAACGGTACACTTTCACTGCCAATTTATTCCGCCCTTTTTTTACGAGCTTTGTTATATTGAAATGTGCAGGAAGACGGCTGTCTTCGCTGTAACCGGCCAGCTCTCCGTTTACCCAGCAATAGAATGCCGATTCTACCCCTTCGAAATCGAGAAAAATATCTGTATTTTCCCATCCGGAGGGCAAGGTAAACTCACGTACATAAGTGCCTACAGGGTTATAATCTGCAGGTACATAAGGGGGATTTGCCGGAAAGGGATAAGCTACATCTGTATAGATGGGAGCATCAAAATTTTGTAACTCCCAACTGCCCGGGACTTGGATATCTTTCCATTTCTTTGTATTAAAAGCAGGTTTGTGAAAATCTGCCGGACAACCATCATTATTTTTCGAGTAATAAAACTTCCAAATTCCATTCAGCGAAACACGCCGTTCTACTTCAGGGTTCACTTGAAAACGTTGTTCTGCCGGTAGTTTTTGTTGGTTTAATGCATGTTTTTCTTTGATGAAAGGAATAAAATGTGCATGCGCGGGTTCACGATTTATTTCATTGAGCTGTGGATTTTGCCAGGGTATATTTTCAGCCATAGAAGAAACAAAAACAAACATCAGTGTAACTAAAATATAATGAAAGTATTTCATGAGATTTTTAAATTTAGATAGAACAGAACAATATTACTAAAAATGGAACGCTAAAATCAACGATAAAGCCATGAAAAATAGATACAATTACAAAACCCTGGCCCGAATAACGAGCGATGATTGGTAAAGTAGTGTCCATGGTTGTAGCTCCTCCGGCTGAGATAGGGGCTAAATTACCGAAGTATTTAACTAACAACGGGGCAAATAGCAAGGTAATAACTTCACGTATGATATTCGACAACAACGCGATTGTTCCTAACTCTGAGCCTTTATATTCTGTGATAAAGATGCTGGAAAGAGAGTAGTATCCGAATCCGGATCCTACAGCCAGACAATCCGTTAATGAACGATTAGAAAGAAAAATGCTGACTAAGGCAGTGCCCGCCAGTGTGCCCAATATGGTCATTATCGGAAGAAATACCAATCCGGGATTCAGCAAGCGGACCTTCTTCAAGGTTTGCGAATCATTTCCAACACTTAACCCCACACAAAACATCAGCGCACCTAATGCATAATAACTGAGTTTGCTTTGTGTAAAATCAAAAGGAATCAAGTGGTACACTCCACACAAAATACCTATTACGAAGAACGAGACAATGATCAGGCTTCCTTTCATGCGATATCTTCTTTTTTTCTTTTTTTATATAGCCGGTACCACAACACCCAGGCGGCTACAACACTACCCAGTACAGCGCCAACCGATATTACGATTGCTTCCAGTCCGAGCGTATGCAACCCGTTTATTATCTCCTGATTACCCCCCACATCAACCCCCAGTAAAAAGAGTAATAGCCAGATTAATAGGGTTATAACTTTATGTATCCACGATAATTTGTGTTTTTTCAACAGATATCCCAGGAGTACCCCCGTGAGCATTAGTCCAATCATTACAAACATAGCGTTGTCGTTTTTTTTTGCAAAAATAAATAATTAAACAAAAACAAGGCGGCGTTTGCCTATGGTAAAGCCGCCTTGTTTTGTTAGTTTAACGAAACAGATGATTAGTTTATTTCGTCGTTAGAGTTTATTTCTGTAAGAGGTACAGGGTAGAAAGCGTTCTTTTGCGTATCGAAAGTACGTCCGACACCATTCATAACCTCTTTTAATTTTCCCCAGCGACGGAGATCGTACCAACGCCAGTTTTCCAGCGCAAACTCAATCATTCGTTCATGTTCAATCTGAGCACGTACAGCTTCTTGCGTGGTGCCTGTCATTGGGGGCATATCACCGTGAATATCTCTTACATCGTTAATTAGAGGAATCGCCTGTGCGGGATGGTTTTGTTCATTCAACACTTCTGCTTTCATGAGCAGGACATTAGCATAACGCATGAGAGGAATATTGATGGCACAACGGTTTGTTTTCAAGGCAGCGTAATCTGTCGGCATAAATTTCCGGAAAGCCGGACGATTGTATGCTATTCCTTTATCATCACTGAACCAGTCATCGTAATTCCAACCATAAACACGTCCGGTACCATCATTGTAGTAATCACATTGGAAAAAAATACTCTCATATAACCGTGAGTCATATCGTCCTGTGGTTGCAATTTTACCTTCTTTTATGAATGCATTCATCAAGGTGTTGCTTGGCAGAATTTCGTCCCATCCTCCGAGCTCTTCAACTCCTATCCAACGGTGCAGCTGTGTACGGTAGCTGGCACCATTAGCAGTACTCATAGAGGTTTGCAGTTCGAAAATGGATTCCTTGCTGTTTTTATTCGTGGCATCGAACATGCTTGAGAAGCTCTTTACAAGGCTATAGCCTTTTACTTCATTCAATGCTTCAAGCGCTTTGGTCAGGTATTCTGACTTCTTTCCGGGTTCTTCGTATGCACGAGTCAAATAAGCAAAGCCCAAATAAGCATAAGCAGCTCCTTTGGTGGCACGTCCCACATTATCCGCATCATATGCTGCCGGAAGTGCGATTGCTTTTTTCAAATCACCAATAATAAAATCCCAGGCGTCTGTACGGGGAGAAAGAGCTTTGTTTAAATCACTCTGATTGGTGATGTATTTGTCCCGAATGATAATTTTTTCCCAGTTCAGGAGTAATTTCAGATGATAATAAGCACGTAAGAAGTAAGCTTCATTGATAATCTGTTCACGAATACCAGGTTGTATTGCTACATCTGGAATGTCTGCTACTTTTTCGATTACCTGGTTAGCGAAACTTGCACCTTTATAGTTGTTCCACCAGTAACTGCTGACTTGCGAGTTACCATTTGTATAGGTAAAGTTGTATAGTTCGACCCAGTTAGGATAGTTGCGGGCATCATTACCCATTTCTACGATGTCTTCGCGATAAGCTTCGACTGGCCATTTCACTTCGGCAAATTCCCATATATCAATATAGTATTCCAATTGGGAATAAGCCGCTGCAATACCTGCTTGTGCATCGCTTTCATTGCGCCAAAAACTACCGGAAGTTAACTGGTCAGGAGAACTTACCGTTAAAAAGTCGTCACACGAGCTGAGGAAGAGTGATGCAAGGCAAAGACCTGCTATATATAAGTATTTTTTCATATTTGTATAAATTTTATTTGATTAAAATGAAAGTTGTGCTCCTATCGTAAAAGAACGGGTAAACGGGAAAATCAATTTATCGATACCTGCATTCAGCACACTGGCACGTGAAAACTCAGGGTCGATTCCCTCATAGCTTGTGATGGTGAAAAGATTTTCTCCACTTACATAGAAGCGTAATTTTTCAATGAATACTTTCTGTATTAGTTCTTTGGGTAAAGTATAACCTAATTGCAATTGACGCAAGCGTATAAAGTCTCCTTTTTCAAGGAAACGGTCGGATTCTTTCAGGTTCCCATTAGGGTCGTTGTAGATAGCACGAGGTACATTTGTATTGGTATTAGCAGGGGTCCATGCATCCAGTGACGACCGCAGAAAGTTAGAACCGGAGTTCATCCCTTCGTAGAAGTACTTGTTACCATTATAAATTTTATGTCCCCATACACTTCCCAAAACAGCTGAAAAGTCCAATCCTTTGTAGTCAACAGAAATATTAAAATTGACTTCTAAAGCAGGGATGCCGGATCCACAATATACTTTGTCGTCATCATCAATTACTCCGTCTTCGTTTGTATCAACGAAACGGATGTCACCAGCATCAGCATAGGGTTGATAGCGATCTCCATCTGTGTTTTTATAATTACGAGCTTCGGCATCGCTCTGGAACAGCCCATCTGTTTTATACAGATAGAATGCACCGATGGGTTTGCCAACACGTGTTTGAGTCGGGAAATGTTCTGTGCCATATTTCAACCCTTCTCCGTAAAGGACTTGTTCCTCGTCGGCTAAAGACACTACTTTGTTGTCGGTCGTACTTAGGTTCATACCGATGTTATAGCTGAAATCTCCTTTTCGTTCTCTCCAGTTTGCTTCAAATTCAATACCTGTATTGCGAATCTTCCCTACGTTCAGGATAGGATTGGTCAACCCTGCCGAAGGAGGAAGTGCTTTTGTTATTAATAAATCTTCAGTTTGGTTATAATAATAGTTCAAAGAACCAGTTAATTTGTCGTTGAACAGGGCAAAGTCAGCACCGATATTCTTAGTGTCGGTTGTTTCCCATTTCAGCGAGCGGTTTTCAAGTCCGCGGGCGATACTTCCTGCCCATGCGTTATCTCCATTTCCTTTAACATAACCTTGATACATCGTGTTATAAGTGCTGATTAAAGCCTGGAAGTCGTAATAACCTAAAGCGTTTTCATTTCCCAGACGTCCCCAGCTGGCACGTAATTTTAAGTTATTCAGAAGTATATCCTGTGGAAAGAATTCTTCCTGGCTGACCCTCCATCCTAAAGCTAACGAAGGGAAGTAACCCCAACGGTTATCGGCACCAAATTTAGAAGACCCATCGTAACGCATGGTTGCCTGTACCAGGTAACGGTCGTCATAGTTATAATTCAAACGTCCAAAGAATGAAGCACGATTGTATTTCCACTGAGACCCATCACCACTGAAAGTGCCGCCGGCACCTGCCCCGACTGTTGAGAAACCAGGATCCAGGAAACCGCCCTCAATTTCATTTATCACCAATTTTCCGTCTTCAACCTTATATACAGTTGTTTTGCCTTCTACTGCTACAGAGTTCCATGTGTATTCCCGTGCAGAGATAGAAGATCCTACTATCGCGTTAACACTGTGTTCGTTAAATGCTCTGTTGAAAGTTAAAACATTATCCCATACATTTTCTTCCCAATATGAAGTTGTCTCACTGTGATATGTATAATCTCTTTTTGCTTTTTCATCGGCAATATACGGTGGAGTATGATAAGTCTGACGTTCGTGTACTCCGCGGTAAGAATAAGACGATTTGAAATTTAGCCATTTAGTGAAATTTATACCTAAAGAAATGTTGGCTGTCGTGTTATAAAGTTTGTCTGTTGATTTCTCAAAATGATGGTCACCCATGACATTTCGGTTGTTGGGAAGTCCGTCAAAGTTAGTAAGACCGAAGCCGTACTCTTCGTTTTCATTATAAATCGGAACCAGCGGAGAAATCATATACATTTCTTTTAGCTGATATTCCGGTTGTTTATTGTCAGTAAATTTGAAAGCAAGATTTGCGTCGATATCAAAAATATGTTTGCTTGTATGCACTTTCATACGGGCATTATCCTGCCGGAAATCGTTACCAAGGAAGATCCCTTTATCATTGGCACGGTTGTAGGAAATAGCGTATTGAGTTGTTTCACTGCCGCCCCTGATGCTTAACATATAGTTTTGAGACAAACCACTCCGCAACATGGCATCCTGCCAGTTGGTGTCAATGTCTGTATTTTTAGTTACATAAGCCGGTAAGCTTGCTAATTTACTCTGCCAGGCGCCAGAATCTTCCGGGTCGTAAAGTCCCTTGTTGTTGGTAACGTGTTGATTCCAGTTTTCATACATTTTTCTATGTGTGGCTTTGTATTCAGCTGCATTCAATAATTCGAGCCGCTTGCTTACATCGACAATGCTGACATAAGTGCTGAAATCAATTTTTGTGCTACCTTTCTTCCCGTTTTTGGTGGTAACAATGATAACACCGTTAGCAGCAACTGAACCATAAATAGCAGCAGCAGCACCGTCTTTTAACACTTCCATTGACTGAATGTCCTGAGGATTTACATTTTCAATGTCTCCCGGGAAGCCGTCGATGATATACAATGGCTGATTGTCGCCGAATGTTTTAACACCACGGATTTTAACTTGTACACCAGCGCCGGCGTTACCACCCGACTTCATGATGTTTACACCGGCAATCTTACCCTGTAGAGCTTCTGCCGGGTTTGTTGTAGTACGCCGTGCGAGTTCTTCTACATTGACAGAGGAGATGGCCCCGGTCATATCACTCTTTTTCATTGTACCATAACCCACTACAACAACTTCTTCCAGCTCTTCAGTGGTTTCTCTTAATGTTACTTTGATTGTTTTCATGCCGTTCAGCTGAATCTCCTGTGTTGTGTAACCTACATAAGAAACAACAATGGTTGCCTGAGGAGAAACAAGAAAACTGAAGTTCCCCTTCAAATCAGTGACTACACCATTAGCAGTTCCTTTTTCAACTACACTGGCTCCGATAATGGGTTCGTTTGCTGCATCAACCACCGAACCTGTCAGCCGAATATTCTGTGCCCATGCACCTGTTGGAGCTATAAAGGCAAAGAGCAGAATAAGCCGTAACACTTTTTCCTTGAAATAGTTAGTTTTACTCATACAAATGAATTTTTAATGTAAATAATTGGTTTTTACGCTCCTAATATAGATAGGTGAGCTGTCCAAATCCAAATAATTCATCTCTACAAATAATCTACAAAAGGAATAATCTGGTTTTTATTATTCTACAACTATTCTTATTAAGGTGTTGATATACAGGTTTTTTTTTAGAAAATAGGTATCTACAAAACGCTGTTTCACAATTATTATATGTTTTGCAGATAGTTGGTTAAGCTTTCTTTAGGGCATAGATTGAGGGATTTGCGCAGGCGGTATCGACTCATGTTGATTGTTTTAGGTATATTGCCTGTCAGGATAGATATTTCTTTTGTTGACAAATTGATGCGCAGTAATGTAGCCAAAGACTTTTCTCCCTGGGTCAGATTAGGATGGAGTTCAGATAAATGTTGCTGGAATTCCTGGTTTTTTTCTTCAACGTTCATCAAAAGCGAAGTGTTGTTTTTATCTCCGCTTTGATATTGAGCAATGAAAACATTGATTCGCTTCAGGTGACTGATGAGTTCTTGTCCATTCATTTTGTAACCTTGTTTAATCATTTCCCTGATTTTCTCTAATAATTCATTACGACTGAGGAGAAAAATGGCAAAGCTGGTAATTTCTTTTCTTTTGTTGTCTAATTCGTTTTGAACGGATTTTAACTCCAGATCCTGTTGACGCACTTTCAGTTCAGCTATTTCACGCTCCGACTGTTCCAGGTTGTATTGTGCTTTCATCAGTTCCATGTATTTTTTTCTCTTGTACCATTTTGTAAGAAATACACTTGTTATGATGAGCAGAACAAGTACAACCAACAAGATGTATATGTTTCGTCTCAGTAATTCAATTTTATAATTTTGCTCTTTGCTTTCAGCTGCTCTTTTTTGATCCTGATAACGTTTCTGTGAAATTTCCAGTTCTACATTCCGCAACTTGTTGCTACTCTGTACTTCTTTACTCAGTAAATTTAGCTTAGTAATACATTGGTAGGCATTTTCATAGTCTCCCAGTGCGGCATAAACCCATGAGAAGTATTCGTAATTGTCACAGATCAATTCTTTTGCACCAAGAGCAGAAGCAACTTCATTGGCTTTCTGCAGAGCTTCCAATGCTTTCATGTATTTTTTTGCATAAAAGTATTGTTTGCCCATATTGTTATAATTCTCACCCAATGACCACTGAGAATTCAGGTTTTTGTTGATGATGATGGCTTCATTAATGAGTTCTATCTTCTCTTCAAAGTTTCCCTCATACAAGCACATATTGTTCAAATTCGCAGCAATTGCTTTTAATTGTTTTAACGAACGATTGATTGCAAGAGATTGGCGAAAGAATTGTTCGGCAATATTGAATTCATTCAAATCATAATGTATGATTCCCCGGTTATTATAACATGTTGCAATAGAAGCAGAATCGCCAAGCGCTTTAAAGATCGAGGTGGCTTTTTCGTTCAGTTCTATGGCTTTATTATAGTCCGTTAAACGGCAATAAACAATACCCATTAAAGAATAAATTTGTCCTTTTAAACTGTTGTTTGATGGAGTTACATATTCTAAAGCATCATATAAAGTCTTGACGCCCGAATCAAAATTTCCCAATAATTTTTCTGCCTGGCTATACGCGAACAAGGCTTCTGCTTTTTGATCGTTTTGTTCTTCTCCCGGCAATAATTCAATTGCTTTTGATGCATAATAAGCTGCTTGCTCAGGATTTATGTATATGACATTTTTCGATTTGTCTATCCAATCTTGTACTTCTGTTTGCGTGTTTGAGGCAACACTCAGCTGGATAGTAAGCAAACATTGAAATAGAAGAAAAAGCACTGTGATTTTCATGGTATGGTGTGTTTTTGATTTTACAAAAATAATGTTTATTTCGAATAAAACAGTTTTTTGTTATTTTGGAGGGGGAATCATTATAGCTGAATTGCACGTAAATAAAGGGAAGAGTGGTTGATTGGGTTAAGCTTCTGAACAATAAAAAAGGAGAAAAACCAATTTTCCCTCCTTTTTTATTGTTCATGTATATGCGGTTATTTATAAACTGTCTCCAAAATCTTCTTTGAACTTTGCCATCAATTTTTGTGGCCAGTCTCCGGTGGGTTCAAGTTTGCCCATGAAGAAACGCAATACGGGCGGTTCGTAGTTGAATTTCAACCCGCCGATTAAATGACGGTTGTCATACAACCAGGTCAAGCGATCTTCCACGTATTTGATTTGCGAGAGTGTGAATACGCGACGGGGAACTGCCAGCCGGAGTAATTCCATATCGGCATAAGTTTCGTTGCCATATTCGTCACGCTGATTGGAGATAGAACCACGTTCCATACCACGAATACCTGAAATCAGGTACAGTGCGGCTGCCAATGAGCCTGCCGGATATTGTTTTTGCGGGATATGCGCACAAATCTGCATAGCGTCGAGGTGAACGCCTAGTACACCTGCAGGCCGGATAACCGGAATTTGTTTTTTGTGTAACTCTTCTACCAGGTATTTAATAAAAGAAGGGCTCTGACTGATTACTGTCTCATCCAGTGTTTCGTATAGTCCGACAGCCATGGCTTCTATTTCACGAATCGACATCCCGCCATAAGTAAGAAAGCCTTCATACAATGGGACTAAAGCTTCAAGCTCTCTGAATATTTCCATGCTGTTGGTACAAATACCGCCGCCACGAGAGGAACTCAGTTTGCGTGCAGAGAAGTAACACAAATCCGCCAAATCTGTCATGGTGCGAATAACGGTACCCATATCCGATCCTATAAATTCTTCTTCGCGCTGCAATACCAGGTAAGCATTTTCACCAATCAGACTACAGTCGAGCACCAGTCGGATGCCATGTTTATTTGCAACAGCTCTTACATCGCGTAAGTTTTGTATCGAAAAAGGTTGTCCTCCAATGA
This sequence comes from Paludibacter sp., assembly GCA_028703105.1. Classification (GTDB taxonomy): domain Bacteria; phylum Bacteroidota; class Bacteroidia; order Bacteroidales; family Paludibacteraceae; genus Paludibacter. Next base: position 36,154 of record JAQVNN010000001.1, read on the forward strand.
GGTTAGTGGAAGCTTCCATCCGGATGAACGGGATGTTTTTGGCTCCTTTTTGCACAATTACCTCTTCCAGTTTTTCAATATTCATATTTCCCTTGAAAGGATGGTCGGAGTTAATTACATAAGCTTCATCGTAGAGTAATTCTACAATTTGTCCTCCCTTGTCGGTGATATGCGCCATGGCGGTAGTGAAATGGTAGTTCATCGGAACCAGGCTGCCCTTGCGTACATAAGCAACTGAAATGATGTTCTCGGCTGCCCGTCCCTGATGTACAGGTAACAGATGTTTTTTGCCTAATACATCTTCAACCGCTTTTTGCAGACGAACGAAGCTCTGAGAACCAGCATAGGCATCGTCGGCTTGCATCATGGCCGCTAATTGGTTGTCACTCATGGCATTGGTTCCGGAATCGGTAAGCATGTCGAGGAAGACATCTTTGGTACTTAATTGGAAAGTGTTGAAGCCGCCTTCATAAAGCGCTTCTAAACGACGTTCAATGGGAACTAAGTGAAGTTTCTGTACAATCCGTGCTTTGTGTAACTCAAGCGGCAGATCTTCACCACTGTAGAATTTGATTTCTTGCATAGCTATTACAAAATATATAAATGTATAATGATTGAATTTTTTCAAAAAGAAAGAGTGCCTGTATTACAAGCACCCTGTATAATAAATAGTTTTCTATTTAAAATTCAAAGTCTTTAGTGTGCAAAGATATGATTTTTTTTTACTTTTTACATACAATTAATAATGTTTTGTAGTATTATATTCTTTTGTGATGTCAATCAGAAAATCTTCTATCCGGCTTAATGTTTGCCAGGGATTGCCGTTGGAATTGTTTATTATGATGGTAAAAACCCATTCCCGGCCGTCTTGCAAGATATAACCGGTATAGCTTCTGACCCGTTCAATAGTGCCACTTTTTGCATAAATTTTTCCTGCAAGTGGCGTTTTTTTGAGGACTCCGGCAATGGTCCCCGTTTTCCCTGCAATGGCTAGACTACCAAAAAATGCCTCTTTGTGCTTGCTTTCTTTGTACATGTATTCCATGACAGCGGTCAGAAAAGAGGCAGAAACAGCATTGGCCGGACTTAACCCGGAACCGTCGAGCTGAAAAAGTTGATTTATATCCAACCCTTTAGTTTTCCAGAAGTTGCGAACGATTTCAACAGAACGTTTATTTGTAGCAATGGCGTCGCGATTCAGACTGATGGATTTGAACACTTGTTCCGCATAGAAATTATTACTTTTTTCGTTGATTTCCTTGACAATCTGATTCAGTGGAACTGAATAATGGGTGTATATCGGTGTTCTGACAGACAGATTCACTGGAAAACTAAATGCTGAAGAAGAAAAGGTGATAGGGGAGGATGTAATCTCAATGTGCTGTTGTTGGAGCTGCTGGTGGAAATCTCGTGCTAGTGTCAAACCCGGATCCGGGAGTTCTGCCTTTACTACAAACCCTGGCCTGTTGGCCGGAATTTCGCCACGAACCGAACGATTCCCGCTTTTCGGATATCCATAAAAATAGGCGCTATCAAAAGTAATTTTGCTGCTTAGCAGGTTGTTTTCAATATTCAATCCTTCAACAGATGGGGATAAGTCGATGATTTCCGGAGTTGTTCCTGTAGCTCCTGATTTGAAGGTTACACGCAGGGTGTTGTCGAGGTAGGCTAAAGCGTAGATGCCGGGAGCATAATAGTTTCCAATGTCATCCCATGTCCATTTGGAATTGACGCCTTCGTTGTCGAAACGACTTTCATCGGCCACTATCCTGCCGTTGATTTTTGTGATGCCGGCTGCTTTGGTGGCGGCTACCCATTTTGATAAAAAGTTCATGTCTCCCATTTTCGAAGATCCCAGGGTCGGGTCGCCACAGCCAACAATGTATAGGTTCCCGTTAAGCACACCTGCAGCATCTATTCTACCATCGTAAGCCAATATGGTTTCATAGCGATAATCCGGGCCGAAAATCTCCAATGCTGTAGCAGTTGTAACTACTTTCATAGTTGAAGCGGGAATGGTGGCATGGTTTGCACGATAGCTGTGTAGTTCCTTTCCGGTTTTCAGGTCTTTTACCAATAGACTGATGTTGGCGTTTTTTAGCAAAGGATTGTTGATGAAATTATTCACTGGATTCTGAGCATAAAGATGGCTGCTGAATATAATTTGAATGAATAATAACGGAAATAGGGTTTTAATTTTCATTGGTTTTTTTTTTGAGTAGTGCAAAGTTAAAAGAATTTTTGTAAATAATATTAGCAATGAGAATCGGAAATTCAGTTGTACCCAAAAGCTTCCAGAGGCAGCAAAGTTTAGTAACCAGTAAGCTTGCTTACTGGGTTATGATGACCACACCACCATACGGAGCTGCCGTAGGTAGTGATACCAGAGTTAGTTAGAGTTAGCTGCCTCTGGCAGCCAGACATGTGACAAAAAAAGCTGTCAAAATTTAATTTGACAGCTTTTTAAAATATATTAGAAACCCTATGTTTTATGCATTTGGTTTTTCTTCTTTCGGAGGTCTTGGCAACAAGGCCTTACGTGAAAGTTTGAATTTACCTGTTTTAGCATCGATATCGAGCAACTTCACTTCAATCATGTCGTTTTCCTTGATACCCGATGCTTCCATGGTTTCGATGCGTTTCCAGTCAATTTCGGAGATGTGCAGCAAACCTTCTTTGCCCGGCATGAATTCAACAAAACAACCGTAAGGCATGATGGATTTCACTTTGGCTGAATAGGTTTCGCCTACTTCAGGAATGGAAATGATGCCTTTGATTTTAGCAACAGCAGCATCGATAGCAGCTTTGTTATTGGCAGCGATTTCAACGCGACCCTGATCGCCAATTTCTTCAATCGAAATAACAGCGCCTGTTTCAGCCTGCATGCCCTGGATGATTTTTCCACCAGGACCGATTACGGCACCTATCATCTCTTTCGGGATGAACATGACGATGATTCTAGGGGCATGTGGTTTTAAATCTTCACGTGGCTCAGCCAGTGTTTCCTGAATTTTACCTAAGATATGCATACGACCTTCTTTGGCCTGACTCAAGGCTTTTTCAAGGATTTCAAAAGATAAACCATCAACTTTGATGTCCATCTGTGTCGCGGTGATACCGTCTTTGGTTCCGGTTACTTTGAAGTCCATGTCTCCCAAGTGGTCTTCATCTCCTAAAATATCAGACAAAACAGCAAAGTTTTTTCCTTTATTTTCAGAAATAAGTCCCATCGCGATGCCAGAAACCGGCTTTTTAATGGTTACCCCTGCATCCATCAATGCCAATGTTCCGGCACAAACAGTTGCCATGGATGACGAACCGTTCGATTCGAGGATGTCGGATACTACCCGTACCACATAAGGATAGTTTTCAGGGATCATTGGTTTCAACGCACGGAATGCTAAGTTACCATGACCCACTTCGCGACGGCCAACGCCTCTTGAAGGACGGGCTTCTCCAGTAGAAAAAGGTGGGAAGTTGTAATGCAACAAAAATCTTTCTTTTCCCTGATTCAATGCTTCGTCCACAATTTTCTCGTCTTGTTTGGTTCCCAGGGTTACGGTCGTAAGCGACTGCGTTTCACCGCGGGTGAAAATAGCTGAACCATGTGCGCCCGGCAGGTAATCCACTTCCGACCAAATCGGACGGATTTCTGTGGTTTTACGACCATCAAGGCGTTTACCTTCATCTAAAATAGAACGACGCATGGCTTCCTTTTCTACATCATGATAATATCTGTCGATTAAGGCCTTTTTCTCTTCAGCAACTTCCGGATCCAGTGATTCAATGTATTCGGTCTTTACCGCTTCAAAATTCTCCATTCGCGAATGTTTGTCCACGTTGCAGGCTGTTGCCAGAGCATAAACCTTGTCGTATGTTTTTTCGCGGAGGTCTTTTCTTAATTCTTCATCGTTTTCCTCGTGGCAGTATGTTCGTTTTTGTGTTTTACCTACTGCTTCCATGAGTTCAATCTGTGCTTGACAGTGAACTTTAATAGCTTCATGTGCTACTTTCATGGCGTTCAGCAAATCATCTTCACTTACTTCCTTCATCTCACCTTCCACCATCATGATGTTGTCGAGAGTAGCGGCAACAATGATATCCATATCAGCATCCTCGAGTTGGGCAAATGTCGGATTCACCACAAATTCACCGTTGATTCTGGCTACGCGTACTTCTGAAATTGGTCCGTTGAAAGGAACATCCGAAACTGCCAAAGCAGCCGAAGCAGCCAATCCGGCCAATGCATCCGGCATATCAACACCATCAGCAGAAACCAGCATTACATTCACGAATGTTTCAGCATGAAAATCGTCCGGGAATAACGGACGCAACGCACGGTCAACCAAACGGGAAACCAGGATTTCATAATCTGAAGCACGACCTTCACGACGAAGGAAACCTCCGGGGAAGCGACCAAATGCCGCAAATTTTTCTTTATAATCCACTGAAAGCGGCATAAAATCCGTTCCGGGAACTGCATCTTTGGCAGCGCATACCGTTGCCAGTAACATGGTGTTACCCATGCGCACCATCACTGAACCGTCGGCTTGTTTGGCCAGTTTTCCGGTTTCGATGGTAATTTCTCTTCCATCACCCAATGCGATGGTTTTTGTAACTACGTTCATACAAAAATTACATTTTTTTTTTAATATCTATTTATCGCGTGCAAAGATACAATTTTATCATGGATTTTTATGCATAATTCTGTAAAAACGTGGAAGTTTGATGAACTTTTTGATGCAGGCAGACGTTTCAATTTTACTGTAAATGTCTGTTTAACCACATAAATTTCATCTATATCAACATTGAAAATATCAGTTTGTTTAATTAAAACAGATGAATTTACTTTGCATCAGTAAAAAACAATTAAAATTATTAATTAACTATTAATCGTAAGCATTATGGAGTCAAACGAAAATTATGTGATGCCCCGCATCGGAGAGAAAGCACCTTCTTTTACTGCAGTAACAACCCAGGGAAATATCAATTTCCCGGATGATTATGCCGGCAAATGGACCATCCTGTTCAGCCATCCTGCTGATTTTACGCCGGTTTGTACATCAGAATTTATGACTTTCGCATCGATGGACAAAGAATTCCATGACCTGAATTGTCAGTTGGTTGGTTTGTCGGTGGACGGACTTTACAGCCATATTGCCTGGTTACGTACCATCAAGGAAAAAATCGAGTATAAAGGCATGAAAAATGTGGAGGTAAACTTCCCGCTGATTGAAGATATCACCATGGAAGTAGCTAAGAAATACGGGATGATTCAACCGGGAGAAAGTAATACGAAAGCAGTACGCGCTGTATTCTTTATTGACGCGATGGGTATTATCCGCACCATTATATATTATCCGTTGTCGTTGGGAAGAAATTTCGACGAACTGAAACGCGTATTGATTGGTTTGCAAACTGCTGATAACTTCGGCGTAGCATTGCCGGCCGACTGGCGTCCAGGCGACGATGTAATTGTACCTACAGCTGGTTCGTGCGGTGTTGCTAAGAGCAGAATGGAAGGTCAGGAAGAAGGGGTAACCTGCTACGACTGGTTCTTCTGTACCAAGAAATTAGACAAAGCAAAAGTAGAAGCTGCTTTGGGTAAGAAAAAAGCTTAGTTTTTTTAGGGTTTAGATTAGTTTTTAGGTAAATTGTGGAAGAGAGACGGGAAACTGTCTCTTTTTTTTTTTTTTGTTAAAAATGGAATATTATGAACATAAGTTCAAAACTATTTGTAACTTTGCGCTGTATTTATTGAAACATAACTAATATAATCATTATGAAAGTAGCTGTAACATCAATTGATAATCAATTAGAATCGGTTATTGATCCCAGATTTGGCCGTTGTGCATTTTTTACAATTTATGATGCTGAGAGCCATGCGGTGGAGTTTTTCGCCAATCCGGCAAAAGAAGCTGCAGAGGGTGCTGGTCCTGCTGCGGTTCAGTTTATTGCAAAGCATCAGGTTAATAAAATTATTTCAGGTGATTTTGGTTCCAAAATAAAATCATTACTACAGGCATTAAACATTGAAATGCAGATTGAAAAAGATCAGCAAAAAAGGATAATTAACATATTAAAAGAACTTTAAAAATTACAATTATGCCAGGATTAAATCAAAAAGGTCCCATGGGAGAAGGAGCGATGACAGGTCGTAGGATGGGAAAATGTACCAATTTCGGGACAAAAGTAAAAAAAGAAGAACAGCGTGATGTTGTTCAGGATTCAGAAAATCAGCAAAACTTTACAGCTTTTGATGAAAGAGCCGGTATGGGTTTTGGTCGTGGACGTAGGGGTATGGGAAGAGGTCTGGGTCGCGGACAAAATGGTAACAGTTTGGGCATGGGACGGAGACGTCGCAATCGTTTTGGTAACGGAAACAATTAATTAATGAATTGATAAAAATGGAGAAATGTATTGCCCTTCCGTTGGAGGGAGGAGTATTGTGTGCTCATTTCGGGCATTGCGAAGAATTCGCGATTGTAAAAGTAGTTGACAATAAAATTACAGAAGTAAAAGTGCTAACACCGCCAGAGCACGTACCGGGTTTGTATCCGCGTTGGGTAGCATCATTTGGTGTTACAGATGTTATTGCAGGGGGGATGGGTCAAAAAGCTATTAATTTGTTCAACGAACAAAATATCAATGCTTTTGTCGGCGCTCCGCTTGAAGATGCTGAGACGTTGGTGAATGATTTTATAGCAGGAAAATTAAATTTAAATGCCAATTATTGTGACCACGATGCAAACCACCAACACAGCTGCAGTCATTAAGTTGAAAATGGATGTGGATGGAAGATGCATGGATTGTATGTTCCGGACTTTTGAGCGATTAATGGACAGATTTCAGTTGAATGAAGCTGATCGTCAACGCTTTTTTCAGTTTTATAATGTTACTATGGCAAAAGGGATGGGATTAACCATGCCACAAATACATCGCGAATTAAACAGGGAGTTTTTCAGGATTACGAAGATTGCAGACCCTTATGCAGACGAGAAACTGAAAAGCAACCTGATTGCGTTGAAAATTTACGATGATTTTCGTCCCAAAGTAATTAAATCTCAGGATCCTTTTGACATGGCTCTACGATTATCAATTGCCGGTAATATTATGGATTATGGTCCCAATGCTGAATTTGATATTCAACAAACCATTGAACATGTTATGCAGTCGCATTTTGCCATCGATCATAGTTCGGAATTGAAAGCGCGTCTTAAAGAAGCAAAGCGGGTTTTGTACCTGGGAGATAATACCGGTGAGATTGTCTTCGATAAATTATTTATCGAAATGATTATGCATAACAACCTGACTTACGCTGTGCGGGGTGCTACAGTATTAAACGATGCTACCTTTCAGGATGCCGAACAAATCGGTATGGATCAAGTTGCTGATGTAATTACAAATGGTTATGATGCTGCTTCAACTGTGTTGAAGGAATGCAGTCAGAAATTTGTTGATCTTTTTCAATCCGCGGATGTGATTATTTCCAAAGGACAGGGAAACCTCGAAGGGCTGATCGATGAAAACGATCCAAGAGTGTTTTATCTGTTGATGGTTAAATGTGACGTGATTGCCGAATTATTGAAGGTATCTACGGGTAGTTTTGTTGTGTATAATTCGAAGCTATAAGTGAATTAATAAAATTCATCAGGATCATGGTGTCAGAAAGTTTATTATATACAATTATTGCCTTGTTTGTTGCCAGTGTTGGTAGTGTCGCACTGGCTGGCTTGTTGTTGTTAATCAAAGACAATAAATTGCAGGTAATCTCTACTCACCTCACATACTTAGCCGGAGGAACATTACTTGGTGCAGCTTTTCTGGGGATGATTCCCAAAGCAATTACCCTTGCCGATGGAGGTCTGATATTATTGCTCATCTTATCAGGAATTATGTTTTTCTTTATTCTTGAAAAGATAATTATCTGGAGAACTTGTCGTAATAAAGATTGTGAGCGCCAATTACATGCCGCAGCACCTATGATTTTGATTGGTGATGCTTTTCATAACGCGATTGATGGAGTTGTAATTGCTGCTGCTTTTTTGACATCTAAAGAAATGGGTGTCTTTGTAACTCTATCAGTGATTTTTCACGAAATTCCACAGGAGTTGGGTGATCTCGGAATATTGCTTCGAAGTGGTATGTCGAGATCAAAAGCCTTGATTTACAACATGCTTTCAGGGAGTACTGCGCTGATTATAGGTGTTTTAGCATACTTTTTTATGGATTTGGTTCGTTCGTTAATCCCTTATGCTTTGGCTTTTTCTGCTTCCAGTTTCTTGTATATCGCATTAGCTGATTTAATTCCGGAGATGCATAAAAAAACCAGGCTGATGGAAGGAATTGTTCAAATTGCATTGGTAATTATAGGCATCATGATTATTTATCTGATAAAAAATATTTAATGGAAAGAATGGGTTTAAAAATTGCCATTGCAAGCGGGAAAGGGGGTACCGGGAAAACCTTTGTTTCAACCAATCTTTTTAATGTATTAATGCAGGAATCTGTGCCGGTTACCCTGGTTGATTGCGATGCCGAGGAACCAAATGACAGAGAGTTTATTCCCGGAGACAATACGAATAGTTTTGATGTAACTCAGGAGGTCCCGGTGATTGATACTGCTACCTGTACATTTTGTGGAAAATGTGCTGAATATTGTCAATATAATGCTATTTTCTTTTTGCAGGAAGAACGTGTGATTCAGGTTATGGAGGATTTATGCCACGGTTGTGGTGCTTGTTTTGTTGCTTGTGAATATCGTGCAATTACACCCAAAGAGTCGGTTTTGGGAACTGTAAACAGCTTTCAGATAACAGAGAATACTACTTTGATAGAAGCCCGCATGAAGGTGGGTGTTCACAGCCCGGTTCCGGTTGTTAAAGCAGCCATTAAGCAGGCGAAGCCGACCGATCTGGTTTTGATGGATGCGCCTCCCGGCACCTCTTGTCCATTTATTCAAACAGTTAATCTGGCTGATTATGTAATTTTGGTAACTGAGCCAACTCCGTTTGGTTTGAGTGATTTAAAACAGTCGGTAGAGACACTGAAAAGCATGGGGAAAAGATACGGAGTTATTATAAACAGAGCCGGATTAGGTGATGAGGGAGTATTTAATTACCTCGAACAAGAAAAGATTTCCTTGTTGATGTCAATTCCATTTGACCGTGAAATTGCTTCGGTTTATTCAACAGGAAAATTGCTGACCAATGAATTTCTCGAATGGAAAGCTAAATTCAGGGAATTGTTTAATATAATTACAGCACAGTATGGAAATAGCAGTTATTAGCGGAAAAGGGGGAACAGGTAAAAGTGCTGTCAGTGCTGCATTTGCTACTTTAAATGAAAATGTGGTCCTCGCTGATTGTGATGTGGATGCTGCGAATCTGTATCTGATTTTCAATCCAGTGATACGGGAGGAAAACGTTTTTGTTTCAGGTCAGAAAGCAATAATAGATAAAGATATTTGTACCAACTGTGGCATTTGTATGGATTATTGCCGTTTTGATGCGATTACTGAGAACAATGGTGAAATACTTATTGATGAAACTTCTTGTGACGGTTGTCAGTTATGCGCCCGTGTTTGTCCCGTTGAAGCCATCAGCATGATAAAAGAAGATAAAAGTCGGTTGTATGCAGGTGATTTCAGAAATGGAAAAATGGCGTATGGACGTTTGTCACCCGGAGAAGAAAACTCCGGACGACTTGTGGATGTAGTGCGTGATAAAGCGAAAGAATTGGCCATAGCATCAGCCATTGATATGATTATCATCGATGGTCCTCCGGGAATTGGTTGTCCGGTGATTTCGTCTGTCACCGGAGTCGATCGGGTCGTGGTGGTTACAGAGCCGACTTTGTCCGGATTACACGATTTAAAACGAACCTTGGAGGTGACTTCAAATTTTAACATTAAGACACAAGTTTTGGTCAATAAATATGATTTGAATGAAACGATGACTGACAATATAGAGGCTTATTGTGGGGAGCAAGGAATTGCTGTCACAGGTAAAATCCCTTTTGATCCACAGGTTGTGGAAGCAATGGTTCATTGTCAAAGCATTGTGGAGTATGCGCCGGATTCGGAAGTTGCGCATGTGATTTCTAAGGCATTTGAAGTTATTTGATTGTAAGGTTAACTCGTTTAAAAATTAATTGTTATGATAAGTTTTGGGCCAATACCATCCCGAAGATTAGGTAAAAGTCTGGGGGTTAACAATATTACCTCCCAAAAGGTTTGTACCTATTCTTGTGTTTATTGTCAGGTTGGATTGACCCATCAGTTCAGCGTGACGAGACAAGCCTTTTATGATCCTTCCGTGATTTATCGGGAAGTAAAAAATCATCTGAGGAAATTAGATGAAAAAGACTTCCCGGACTACTTGACATTTGTTTCAAACGGCGAACCCACACTGGATATAAATTTGGGGGAATCTATCGGATTATTGAAAAATCTCGAGATACCAGTGGCTGTAATAACCAATGCTTCTTTGCTATCAGATCAACAGGTGAGAGCTGATTTAAAGTTTGCCGACTGGGTTTCGGTGAAGGTCGATAGCGGAGATGAGCGGATATGGAAGAAAATCAACAGACCGCATCCGGCCATTCAGTTTGAAAAACACATACAGAGTATATTTGATTTTTCAAAAGAGTTCACAGGTCAGTTGGTTACAGAGACAATGTTGGTGAATGAGTTGAATGATACAGAAGAACTACTGATGCAAACGGCAAAATTAGTTTCATTGATACAGCCAGCAAAGGCGTATATATCGATACCAACTCGTCCGCCGGCGATTAAAACAGTGATTTCCCCCGATGGTAGCGTTATCAATAAAGCGTATCAGATTTTCAAAGAAGCCAATATAGAAACTGATTTAATTCTAGGTTTCGAAGGAACAGATACCGGTTTTACCGGCAATGCTTTTGAGGATATCATCAATATCTGTAGTGTTCATCCAATTAGGGAGGATACGATGCAAGAGTTGTTAATGAAAAATAAAGCCGACAACACAACATTATCAACCTTGTTGCATAATAATTTAATTCAACAGGTAGAATACCGATCTGAAAAGTTTTACATAAGAAAATTCAGAGCATAAATTTAAAATTATATTGTAAGTAAAATGGATTCACAAACAAATTCAAAAAAACAAGGAGAAGGACATCCGATAGAAAAGATACAGATTTCGAATATCAGTAAAATTTTGTTGGTTTCTTCCGGCAAGGGAGGTGTAGGTAAATCGACTGTAGCAGCAGGATTGGCTGTTTCACTCGCGTTGGAAGGATATTCGGTGGGGTTATTGGATGCGGATATTTTTGGACCGTCAGTTCCTACTTTGTTTCATTTAACAGATGATGTTTGTCCGGAAGTAGAAGAAGTTGATGGTAAACACATGATGATTCCTTTTGAACGTTGCGGAATTAAAATTATGTCCATAGGCTTCTTTTTTGATGAAAAACAACCGGTAATCTGGCGTGGACCCATGGTTTCGAATGCTTTGAAGCAGTTGTTGACCCAAACAAGTTGGGGTAAACTGGATTATTTGATTATTGATACTCCTCCCGGAACCGGAGATGTCATGATTACCTTATTGCAACAGTTTGAGGTGTGGGGTGCTGTTGTGGTTACAACTCCTCAATTGGTAGCACTGGCTGATGTACAAAAAACGATTAGTATGCTGCAGGATAAAAATATTGGAACAAATGTGTTAGGGGTTGTTGAAAATATGTCGTGGTTTTCTCCCACGAAACACCCCGATGAAAAATATTATCTCTTTGGGAAAGGAGGAGGACAACAATTATCCCAAGTTTTTAATATACCTTTGTTGACACACATTCCGTTAAATGAAAAGTTAGGTGTAAATTGTGATGAAGGAAATATTAATGACATCTTTTCAGAAAATAATATAAAAGAAGCGTTTGATACTTTGATATTTGCTTTAACAAATAAATGAAATAATGAACTTTTTTTATGATTGAACATGAATATCAATTCAGAGTTGCCTACCCCGATACCGATCGGATGGGAACCGTACATCACGCCAATTATGTGAAATATTATGAGACAGCACGATGGGAATTGCTTCGAAGCATCGGACTTCCATATTCAGAACTTGAGGCGGCAGGAATTATGTGTCCGGTGGTCAGGATGAATTTTAAGTTTATTAAAACAACACGTTACGATGAATTGTTAACTATCAGGACAACCTTGAAACAGGTCGAAGGTGCGCGAATTTGGTTTAGTTATAAACTATATAATGAAAAGCTTGAATTAATCAATAAAGCTGAAACGGAATTGGTGTTTGTTGGAACTGAAGACTGAAAACCGTATAAAACCCCTGAAGTTTTGCTGAAAGCGATAGAAAAACATAATAAATAAATTATCATTAGCACAAAAAAATGATTGTCATGCTGATGCTACTTGTGTTTTGTGTATCTTTTTTGTTCATAATTTAGTTCAAAATATGTCTCGTCCCAAACAACATAGAAAAGTTGGTTCTCCACCTTTGATGAAGGGGTATAAACCTTTTGGTATTCCCCGTACGGAGCTTGAAACCATTGTGCTGCAGTTTGATGAATACGAAGCCATTCGTCTGCTCGATTATGAAGGGTTACTGCAGGAACAGGCTGCTGAAAGGATGAATGTCTCCAGACCTACGCTAACCCGTATATACGAACAAGCACGGCGGTCGATAGCTAAGGCATTTGTCGAAGGGAAAATGATCCTGATAGAAGGAGGAAACGTGGAATCCGACCGTGATTGGTACCGTTGTAACAGATGTAATAAACTGATAGGAGGATTAGCCAACCATGTCAGGTGTAAACATTGTACCAGTTATGGTGATGATGAACTGGTTCCAATTATAAAAAAAGAATCTCCTGTGTCAAAATAAATATCTTGACACATAAGGAAACAATTATAATAATCCCCTCAGTTCCCCCTTTAGGGGGTGGAAGGGGCTAGTACATATACACATGAAAGTGATCGTATTATCAGATAATAGATTGGTTGACAATAATTTTGAATCGGAACATGGTTTGTCGGTATATCTTGAGACAGAACAGTACAAATTTCTTTTTGATACCGGAGCTTCTGATGTTTTTATTCGCAATGCCGCCAAAGCCGGAGTAGATCTTACGCAAGTGGATTATGTGTTTATCTCTCACGGTCACCGCGACCATGCCGGGGGATTGGAGCAGTTTCTTCAACTGAACCGAAAAGTGAAAGTGGTCTTGTCGAAATATGCCCTGAACAGAAAATATTACTCGAAACGAACCGGTTTCCGTGAAATTGGGGTGGAACTGGATATGTCACGATATCCCGGTCGTTTTTTGTTTGTAGAAGATCAGCCTGTGTTGGCTGAAAACATACATGTGTTGAAACCTTTTGTACGCTTATTTCCTATCCCGGAAGCAAACAGAACACTTTTCATGGACAGAAGAAGTGGACTGGTATTGGATGAATTCAAACATGAAATTGTCGTGGCAATTGGTGAACATGAACTCTTTGTGTTTACCGGTTGTGCGCATTTGGGTTTATTAAACATGCTCGAATCGGTCACGGGAAAAACAGGTAAATTCATACGATACGTGGTTGGAGGCTTTCATTTACTTGACAGTACCGATACTCAGCAATATGAAAACCCGGACGCCATTGATGCCATTGTGCAACAAATCCGGAAAGATTATCCTCACACCCTGTTCTACACCGGACATTGTACCGGCGATGAAGTTTGCCGGCGTTTAACCCGGGAATTTCCCGGACAAATGCATGCTTTTTATGCCGGAATGGAGGTTGGATTGAACATTGATTCGCACAAATAATTGTTTTATAATTTATTTCCCCAGCTCCTCGAAAACCAACTTTGTCCTGCAGCTGGTTTGTTCATTATGACAAATTTCGAAGAGAAAGGTGTCGTTATCCAAAGCCAATCGTAGCAGCACCCATGAAAGTACCTTATCATTGAGCTTTTGCAATCCGAAACCACTCTCTTCAGCATTATACTGAGCTGCAGTCAACAGCAGGTCGGTCAAGGATGAAAGGATAATTATAAAATCACTCCACGCTGAATTTATAAATGCAATATTCTTCGTATTTTTCTCCCGGTCTCAATACCGAAGACGGAAAATGCGCGATATTCGGTGAGTTCGGGAAGTTCTGTGTTTCGAGGCAAACGGAATCTTGTTCGGCGTAGGTCTTTCCGTATTTGCCAGGTTGTTTTTCTACCCAGTTGGCGGTGTAAACCTGAACGCCAGGTTGGGTAGTAAGTACTTCCATTTTGCGACCGCTTACCGGTTCATAAAGCGTAGCAGCCAGGGCTAATTCTTTCGGCTGGTTTTTGCGGATGGTCCAGTTGTTGTCGATTCCGCGACCGGGTATGTATTCGGGTGCATCAATCACCTTGTCGATCCGGGTTGGCTGACGGAAATCAAAGGGAGAGTTGTCCACCGGACGAATTTCACCTGTCGGTGAGGCTGTATCATCCAACACGGTATGAAAATCGGCATTGATTTGCAGGATGTGATCGCGTATCGTCCCGTTGCCGGCACCTTTCAGGTTGAAATAAGAGTGGTTAGTGAGCCCGATGATCGTGGGTTTGTTGGTCGTTGCCTCATACATTATTTTCAGCTCGTTGTTGTCAGTAAGGGTATAAGTCACACGGCATTCTAAAGTGCCCGGATAACCTTCTTCGCCATCTGGTGAAATGTATTGCATCCGGATGCTGTTTCCCGAAACTTCTTTTACTTCCCATACCTGTGCGTTGAAACCCTTGATACCACCGTGCAATGCATTGCCGCCATTGTTTTGAACCAGTGTATATTCTTTCCCGTCGAGCGTAAATTTACCATTTTTGATGCGGTTGGCAAATCGTCCGCAGGTGGCACCGAAGTACGGTTCTTTGTTGATGTTTTCCTGCAGGGTGTCGAAGCCCTGTACCACATCTTCGAAATTACCGTTTTTATCAGGAACAAGTAAGCGGATGATTTTTGTCCCGTAGTTTGTTACTTCGGCAACCATGCCGTTTTTGTTTTTGATGGTGAAGAGTTTTGCTTCTTGACCATTTATGTTGATTGTTTCCATTTTAATATTTTTAAACCTGTCAGGCTTTTAAAACCTGACAGGTTTGAAAGGGTTAATTTAATTTGGTAGCCCCATCTCCAATTTCAGCAATATAAAAATCGGGTTTGATACCAATCCGTTTTTCGTAGTTGGCGCCTACTTGCGCGATGAAGGTATTGATGGCTTCTTCTTTTACCAGCGATACGGTGCAACCGCCAAAACCGCCACCGGTCATGCGGGAGCCAATCACGCCGTCGATTTTCCAGGCTTCCTCGGCCATGCAGTCGAGTTCCGGACCAGTTACTTCGTAATCATCACGCAATGACACATGTGAAGCGTTCATCAATTGACCAAATTTTACGATATCACCAGCCTTCAATGCATTGACGGCATCAGAAGTACGCTGTACTTCACCTACAACGTGGCGGGCGCGTTTGTGGGCTATCGGATCAGTAATAGCCGATTCGATACTTTTGAATTCAGCTTCAGTCAGCTCTGCTAGGTATTTCAGCGGACGAACGGTATTCAGTTGTTCTACAGCTTTTTTACATTCAGCAACTCGCTGGTTGTAGGCACCAGAATCTAATTTATGAGGTGAGTGGGTGTTTGAAATCACGATTTTCACGCCTTTGAGTTTTACCGGTACCAGTTCAAATTCAAGGGTGTCGCAGTTCAGGTGCACTGCATGGTCTTTTGCCCCGTTGGCAGAAACAAACTGGTCCATGATGCCGCAATTCACCAACGCAAATTCGTGCTCGGCTTTCTGACCAATCAGCGCGATGTCAGCGCGGTTGAATCCGGTTCCCAGCTGGTCGTTGAGTGCGAAAGCTGTTACGACTTCCAGGGCAGCAGAAGAAGAAAGTCCGGCTCCGTTAGGCACATTCCCCCAGATCAGGATGTCGTAACCTTGCGTGAAAGTAATGCCTCTCTTGATAAATTGAGCCATCACGCCCAGTGGGTAATTGACCCATGATTTTTCCAGACGGGTAGTTAATTGGTCAAAATTGAGTGAAATTACTTCGGGTTGGTTTAGAGATCTGAAGTTCATTACTTTTTTGTCGTTTTTGGTCAGTAGTAAGTTGGTGCCAAAACTTAGCGCACATGGGAAAACAGCGCCTCCGTTATAGTCGGTATGTTCCCCGATGAGGTTTACACGTCCGGGAGCAAAATACATGGCTTCTGCCGGTTTACCATAGGCAGCTTGAAATGCTGTTTTTAAATCTTGTGTTGTCATTTTTTTATTTAGTTTGATGTTTTCAAAAGGTTGCGCAAAATAACAAAAAAAAACAAGAACATGGTGTCTCAAATTGATGTTCTTAAACAGAAGAAAATAAAATTATATGATTTTGGAACAAATTGGATAATTTGTGCTGCAGATTAGTTTATACTTACTGTTTTTTATTTCTTAATCAGGCTATCGCGAGGGTGAAAACGCTGATGGTGATATAATCTGTTTCCATTAAGGCCATCATACATGCTTCGAGGGTAGAACCTGTTGTCAGCACATCATCCACCAACAATACATGTTTTTTCCGGAAAACTGTTTCGTCGTTTAGCGTGAAAATGCCGCTCGTGTTTTGATATCGTTCAAAAATGGATTTTTTAGTTTGGGTAGCATTTTCTCTGATGCGTATGAGATGAGAGTTGTCAACTGGCTTATTCAATACTTCTGATAGACCTTTGGCTATCCATTCACTCTGGTTGTAGCCTCTTTTCGCATATTTTTTAGGATGAAGGGGAACCGGAACTATTACATCAACAGAGCAAAAATCCGGAGAGTCCAACAGGTCGATGGCGGCATATTTACCGATAACCCTGCCCACTTCTTTGTTGCCATGGTATTTTAATTCATGTAATAGTTTTTGAAAAGGAGAACCTTTGTAGAAATGAAAGCAAGAGGTAGCACGGTGTACCTGAACCTTCCCCCAGAATCTTTTTTCAACGGTATTGTCGGTTTGCAGATGATAGTTGGTTTTGGGCATTTCGTGGAGACATTTCAGGCAAATAATGGATTCTCCACGGACAAGGATTTCATTGCAAATGATGCATAAATTGGGGTATAACAAATTAAGCAGGTTTGTAAACAGCGATTTCACAGTTAATCAATTTGTTAAGATAATGAACTATAACCATATAAGGTATATAAGTTCATGTAGGTTTAAAATTAAACTCCAACTAAGAAAAAAGCAAATCCCAAATTTTGGGGGTAAAAATGATAAGTCCGACACAGGCAGCAATGATGGCACTGACCAACACAGCTCCGGCAGCTATGTCTTTAGCTTTACCGGCCAGTTCGTGTTTGTTGGGTGAAACCAGATCTACCAGATTCTCAATGGCTGTATTGATGATTTCTGCACCTAACACCAATCCGAAACAAAGCAGGCACATTAACCATTCTGTCGTGCTGATACTGAAAAACCATCCGGCTATCACCACCAACGCAGCAATAACCAGGTGAATCTGCATGTTCTTTTCCGATCGGATTACCATGCGGATTCCCCTGATTGCGTTTTTAAAGCTGTGTATCCTGCTCTTCATGTTAAGCTTTTACCCGGTTGAGATAAGAACCGTCGCGGGTATCAATTTCGATCATTTCTCCTTCGTTGACAAACAATGGTACGCGAACAGTAGCACCGGACTCAACGGTTGCCGGTTTCAGCGTGTTGGTGGCAGTGTCGCCTTTTAATCCTGGTTCGGTGTAGGTCACTTGCATCTGCACTTTTACCGGCATGTCAGCATAAAGAACGGTATCTGTTGAAGCATCTGAAACCACTTCGAGTATCATACCTTCAAGCAGGAAGTCAACTCCGTTAATCAAATCGTGTGCAATCGGATGTTGTTCAAATGTTTCCTGATTCATGAAAATGTAATCTTCACCCTCCTTGTAAAGAAATTGATACGGACGACGTTCTACACGTACATCTTCGAGTTTTTCGCCAATGTTAAAGCGACGTTCCAATACGTACCCGTTCACCACATCTTTCAGTTTGGTACGCATGAAGGTGTTACCTTTACCCGGCTTTACATGGAGAAATTCTATTACGAAATATAATTTCCCATCCATCCGGATACAGGTTCCGTTTTTAATGTCTTGAGCGTTAATCATAAAGTAAATTTTTGAATGATTGTCAAATCATTGATTTTCAAATTAGTTGCAAAAATAGCAATTTTTTTTGAACCGCAAAAGGACATCCTGCAACGAGACCTGTCAGGTTTTTAAAACCTGACAGGTCTAATGAAAAAACAACGTGCATTTTAGTTTTATTGTTTCGAATTTATTTTTCGTTACGTTTTTGTACGTTATAATAGATTTTCATTTGATTGCCAAGAATTTTAGTGAATCCTTTTACGTCGTCGGCACTCCAGGCACGGTTAACTTCCCCGTATTCGCCGAAATCAGTTTTCATGAGATCAAACGGACTGTCAACTCCTACCAGCGTATAACCCAACGGCCGTAAGTTGATGATTACGGTACCGGTCACATGCTGCTGAGAGCTTTCTAAGAATTTTTCGATGTCACGCATCACCGGTTCTAAATATTGTGCTTCATGTAGAAACATACCGTACCAGTTACCCAGCTGGTCTTTCCAGTATTGTTGCCACTTGGTAAGCGTGTGTTTTTCGAGCATTTTATGCGCGTTGATAATCAGCAGAGGAGCAGCAGCTTCGAATCCTACGCGTCCTTTGATACCGATGATGGTATCTCCGATGTGCATGTCGCGGCCGATACCAAACTTGTTCGCTATGTTTTCCAGTTTGTTGATGAGGTTGATTTTGTTGTTGTCCTTTTTTCCGTTGATGGCCGTGATTTCGCCTTTCTCAAAGCTGATGGTAACGGTTTCTTCCTCTGTCTTCACTACCTGACTCGGATAAGCTGCATCCGGTAAGGTTTGTCCCGATTTAAGGGTTTCTTTTCCACCAATGCTGGTACCCCACAAACCTTTGTTGATGGAGTACTCCATTTTACTGAAGTCGGCTACAAAACCATGTTCTTTCAGGTAATTGATTTCATATTCACGGGTCAGCACCATGTCCCTTGTCGGTGTCAGAATTTTAATATTCGGTGCCAGTACATCAAATGTCAGGTCGAATCTCACCTGGTCATTGCCGGCTCCTGTACTGCCATGCGCTACATAATCCGCATGGATTTCTTTCGCGTAATTGATAATGGCCAGCGCCTGGAAAATACGCTCTGAGCTTACAGAAATCGGATAGGTGCCATTACGCAGCACATTCCCAAAAACCATGTATTTGATACTTTTCTGGTAATACTCTTTCGTTACATCCAGCGTTTTATGTGTTTTAGCTCCAAGACGATATGCTTTGTCCTCAATCACTTTTAATTCTTCTTCGCTGAAACCTCCGGTATTCGCAACAGCCGTATGTACCTCATAGCCTTTTTCTTTTGCCAGGTACATGGCGCAGAATGATGTGTCCAGACCTCCGGAGAAGGCCAGTAATACTTTTTCTTTCATATCTATAATTTAATAACAGACTTACAAGACCTGTCAGGTTTAAAAAACCTGACAGGTCTAAAGAACTTTTATGATTTTTTTAATTTATTCGCAATACGCTTAACAGTTTGTGTGATTTGCTGTTTTGCTCCGCTGGCTTTCTTTTTCTCTTCTTCCCATTTGGGGTCGTACAGCATGCCGGTGCACAGGCAGTATTTTCGGTTCGTGCGTTGCAGGATGTCGTAATTCACACAGCTTTGACATCCTTTCCAGAAAGCTTCATCGTCGGTTAGTTCCGAAAATGTTACCGGTTTGTAGCCGAGTTCAGTGTTGATTTTCATTACAGCCAACCCCGTGGTTAATCCGAATATCTTGGCATCCGGATAAAGCGTTCTCGATAGTTCAAATGCTTTCCGTTTGATACGTTTTGCCAATCCCGCACCGCGGAATTTTTCTACGACGATTAATCCAGAGTTAGCTACAAATTGTTTATTTCCCCAACTCTCGATATAACAAAAGCCTGCGAATTCTTTTCCCGACAAAGCGATTATCGCTTTCCCTTCTTTCATTTTTGCTGCAATATATTCCGGCGATCGTCGGGCAATACCTGTGCCCCGCACCTTTGCAGCATCTTCTATCGTTTTTAATATTGTGTCAACATAGTCCAGAAATTTCTCATCCGCAATCTGGACAACAACAACGTCTTTTTTATCCGCGTTCATGTTTAAAAAATTTTTATTATAATGCCCCTTAGAGGGTGTGTTCCGTTAACTTTTTATTTTGATTCAGAAAAAGTCATATCCAGTAAATTAAGAATTTGTTCCCGGGTAACACCTTCGCGTGGAATGATCAGAATAGTGTCATCTCCGGCAATTGTTCCTAATATCTCCATAGATCCTTTGTTGTCAATGTCCCATGCAATGGCTGATGCATAGCCGGGTTTTGTCTTCATAACAGCCAGATTTCCTGAAAATTCAATGCTCAAAACAGCCCCATGGGAAGTTAATTGATTAAATGTCCCTTGTGGACTGATAGTCTTGGTGATAGGAGGCAGTACATACTTGTATGTTCCATTTGTCAGAGGAGTCTTCGCGACTTTCAATAATTTCAAATCCCGCGAAAGCGTTGCTTGGGTGACGTTCAGTTTGCGTTCGGCTAATAAACTTAGCAATTCTTCCTGACTTCCTACAACTGACGACCGAAGAATTTCTGTGATGATTTGTAACCGGTTTCTTTTGTTTTTCATAATGTTTGAATTGAGTTAGCTATGTAAAACAAGGAGATAAATGTATATTTATTTATTAATTTGCTGCAAAAATACCAACAATTTGCATATTGACAAAATTATTTGAATAAATTTACATGTTTTTTTTATTATTTTTGCAGGTTCATAAAATTTCAATTTGCATGTCCATACAGGGTAATATAATCGTAAAAGGAGCCAGGGTACACAACCTGAAAAATATTGATGTTGAAATTCCACGTAATAAGTTGGTAGTCATAACCGGCTTGTCGGGTTCAGGAAAGACTTCGTTGGCCTTTGATACGTTGTATGCCGAAGGTCAGCGTCGTTACGTGGAAAGTTTATCGGCATATGCCCGCCAGTTCCTTGGCAGGATGAGCAAGCCTGAAGTGGATTATATTAAAGGTATTCCGCCAGCTATTGCCATCGAGCAAAAGGTGAATACACGCAATCCACGTTCTACTGTCGGAACTTCTACTGAAATTTACGAGTATATCAAACTGTTGTTCGCCCGCATTGGTAAGACTTATTCGCCTGTATCCGGATTGCTCGTGAAAAAACATGAAGCAGAAGATGTGGTTGATGCAGCCATGGAATTTCCTGAAGGTACCCGCATTATGATCTTGACTGAAGTGGTGCCTTCTGGTGACAGAACGCTTCTGGATGAATTGAATGCTTTGATGATGAATGGGTTCAGCCGGGTAGAAATCAACGGGGAAACATTGATGATTCAGGAGTTAATCAGCCGAAACAATAATATTACGGATAAAATTTTCCTGATTATCGACCGTTTGTCGGTGGACAAGTCGCAGGAAGGAATCAGCAGGTTGACTGATTCCGTAGAAACAGCATTTTACGAAGGACGAGGAGCCTGTATGTTGAAAGTGTTTTTGGAAAAAAGAGAAAAAATCCTGCGTTTTTCAACATGTTTTGAAGCAGATGGTATGACTTTCGAAACGCCTACAGTGCATACTTTCAGTTTTAATTCTCCTATCGGTGCTTGTCCGGCGTGTGAAGGATTTGGTAAAGTAATCGGGATAGATGAAGATCTGGTGGTGCCAAACAAAGAGCTTTCGATTTTTGAGGATGCTGTTGTCTGTTGGAAGGGGGAGGTGATGAGCGAATGGAAAAAAGCCCTCATCCAGATAGCAGATAAATCCGGATTTCCGATTCATAAGCCTTACTATGAACTGACAGATGAACAACGGGAAGTGTTGTGGAAAGGAAATCAGTATTTTGAAGGATTAGATGCATTCTTCAACATGTTGCAGGCCAATCAGTATAAAATTCAGTACAGGGTTATGCTTGCCCGCTACAGGGGGAAAACAGTTTGTCCCGAATGCAAGGGGAGCCGCCTGAAAAAGGAAGCTTCCTATGTACGGATTTCAGGAAAATCCATCAGCGAATTGGTGCTGTTGCCGGTGGTACGATTGAAAGAGTTTTTCGACAATATAATTCTCGACAAGCATGATGCTGCTATAGCCCGGAGATTGTTGATGGAAATAAACAACCGTCTTCAGTTTTTATTCGATGTGGGGCTGGGATATCTTACCCTGAATCGTTTATCAAACAGCCTTTCAGGTGGCGAAAGTCAACGTATCAACCTGGCAACATCGCTCGGAAGTAGTTTGGTTGGGTCGCTTTATATCCTCGACGAACCTAGCATCGGGTTACATCCTCGTGATACAAAACAGCTCATAAAGGTGCTGTTGCAGTTGAGGGACCAGGGTAATACTGTTGTGGTAGTAGAACATGATGAAGAAATCATGCGGGCGGCCGATTATATCATTGATATTGGTCCGAACGCAGGCAGGAAGGGCGGAGAGGTGGTATATCAGGGAAAACCTCCAAGCCCCCAAAATCCGCCGAAGGAGGACTTACCTGGGTACACCATGCAATATCTGCTTGGAAAAGAGATAATTGACGTGCCCAAACTCCGGAGAAAATGGAATAATTTTATAGAAGTGTTGGGTGCAAGGGAAAACAACCTGAAAGGAGTGAACGTGAAGTTTCCATTGAACGTGATGACTGTTGTGACTGGTGTCAGCGGTTCCGGAAAATCTTCCCTGGTGAAAAGCGTTTTTTATACGGCACTGAAAAAATATTATGGTGGAGTAGCTGATCGTACAGGTCAGTTTGGGGCGCTGAAAGGCTCCATGCACATGGTCAAAGACATCGAGTTTGTCGATCAAAATCCAATCGGACGTTCATCGCGTTCAAACCCCGTAACTTATATTAAAGCGTATGACGAAATACGTAAACTTTTTGCCGACCAGCAATTGTCGAAACAAATGGGTTACGCGGCGTCTCATTTTTCGTTTAACACACCTGGCGGAAGGTGCGAGGAATGCCAGGGCGAAGGAACTGTAACAGTGGAAATGCAGTTCATGGCCGACCTGGTGCTGGAATGCGATCACTGTCACGGTAAACGTTTCAAACAGGATGTGTTGGAAGTACAGTACCATGGAGTCAGCATCTACGATGTGCTTGAGATGACAGTTAATCAGGCTATTGAATTTTTCTCCGGACATGCCGGAAGTACCGAAAAGAAAATCGTGAAGCGACTGAAACCCTTGCAGGATGTGGGTATTGGCTATGTCAAACTGGGACAATCATCCAGCACCCTGTCGGGAGGTGAAAGTCAGCGTGTGAAACTCGCTTCGTTTTTGGCAAACGAGAAACCTGAGCCCACTATTTTTGTTTTTGATGAGCCAACCACCGGACTTCATTTTCACGACATCAAGACCCTGCTCAAAGCTTTTGATGCCTTGATAGCCAGGGGACATACCATCATCATTATCGAGCACAATCCCGAAGTCATCAAGTGTGCTGACCACATCATCGACATCGGTCCCGAAGGAGGCGACAATGGAGGTAACATCGTGTTTGAAGGAACACCGGAAGATATTGTTCATTGCGAAGCATCTTACACCGGCCGGTTTCTGAAAGAGAAAGTTTAATTTTTTTAGTTAATTCAGCTTTACATCTATTGCCTTTGTAAGTTCCTGGAATACCTCGTGTGGATTGGCATCAGCAAAAATGACGGATAAAATACCCTGTGTACAAATGTCTGTAAACCGGATCGATTGATCGAGGTTTTCAAGAAAAATACGTTCAAAACTGCTGTTTTTTTCCTCGTACATATAACTGATGCGGAAACGCAGGGAGCCATCTTTCATATTTAGTTCCCAACATCCGGATGCCAGGTTGTTATTGAATAATGCTGTAAACACAGCCATCTCGGTTCTTTTGTTTACAGGGACTTTCACTGGGAAAATAGCATAAATAAACATCAGTTTGTTGCCGGCATGATGCTTCTCGATGATATAATCAGTATTACAGGCTTTCAATTCGAACTTCAGCAGATAGCATGTTTTATCAGGACTGCCGGGGAGACAGTGGTAAATGAACTTGTTTTTTTTGAAAATCATAGTTAAGGCATCGGTGTTCATGTTGTAAGTGTTTAGAAGTTGATAAAAGGTAAAACAAACGGTTTTAAAAATATGAATTAATAGGTTTTTTCTATTATTATGAATCATTGTTGTCCGGTAAACATTTTATAACATAGATTTCTCCCTTCGGTCGAAATGACAATCAAGACTTTATCTTTTAGGGAGGGGTTAGCTGGCAGCTTAGCCGCCAGCTAACCCCTCCCTTGCATAAATCAATATAAAGAACTGTCATTCTAAGCATAGCGAAGAATCTAATATATTTTTACCGGACAATAGTGAATCACAAATAAATAAATTTTTTCATTTCCCGGTGTAAACTAACACGTAAATTTGTCATATGGTAGTTGTTGTTGCCGTTGCCTCTTTTCTTTGCTTTGTTACGATGAGGTAATCAAAATGTAACACAAGTTCTCGTTATCGAACCGGTTTTTATGGATTGTTGCTAAAATGTTTCTTGAAAGTTTCTCTTACTTTATCAGCCTTGGGCCCCGTATATCCTTTGAATAAAGCGCGGGAAACTGTTTTTCGGCTACAGTTGCATAGTTTAGCCAGCTCTGTAATGTACCCATGTCGGGGAGGGCTACTTAGTTTGTCAGCGTCCTTTTTCATTTTTTACATTGGTTAAGATGTTTGTCAGATAAATAGTCAGCGCATTGAAATATTTTTTATACATTTGCGGACAATGTCCCATAAGCGACATTGTCAATATTTCTTTATGCAAATATAGTAGCATATATTCTATTATGCAATATTTTTTAGTGTTTTTTATCAATTTTTTTTATTAACTATGTCAAACTTCGCCTCGATCAGAGAAAGAATAGCTGAGTATCTTCTTTTCAAGGGCATTTCAAGATACCGTTTTTATAAGGATACGGGTTTGTCTAATGGCTTTTTGGATAAAGCGGGTTCGATAAATAGCGATAACTGCGAGAAAATATGCTATTGCTATCCTGAAATTAACCCGGAATGGTTGCTGACCGGAAAGGGTGAAATGCTGAAAAGCGGTGAGTTGGCGGAAACTGAAAAGTCCGATAAACAAGCTTCTATCGAAGTGCTCGTTCAAAAAATTGTGGAGCTTTCATCGGAAAATACTATGCTGAAAAAAGAAAATGAAACACTGAGAAGCATCACCGGCAATACAAATAAGGTTATTCATAACCCAATCGATGAAGATGATGCGGTGGATGGAATTGCTGCGGAACCTTCGGTGTAATTAAAAAAATAATATTATCTTTGCGGCCGATTCCGCAGGCCGACATGCAACAAGCGGAACGTGTGCTTGATTAACCACGTAAAAAACAAGAAAAAATGAAAAAACAAGTTTCTCTCACCTACATGGTGGCCGGGCTGCTGTTCACAGTATGTCTGATCGTCGCCAACATTACCGCTCAAAAAACGATTACCATTTTCGGACTTAGTGCTACCGCTGCGATTTTGGTTTTCCCGGTTTCGTACATTGTCAACGACCTGATTGCTGAGGTCTGGGGCTACAAAAAAGCGAGATTCATCATCTGGATAGGTTTTTTGCTGAATTTTTTAGTGGTAATTATTTTCCGGTTGAGTATCCTGATTCCGGAAAATGCATTTTTCCCGCACCAGGGAGCTTTCGCGCAGATACTCGGCTCTACCTTCCGCCTGACGGTAGCCAGTTTTGCCGCTTTCTTGCTGGGTTCTTTTGTGAATGCCTACGTGATGAGCAAAATGAAAATTTTGCAGAAAGGCAAAAGGTTCTCCATCCGGGCAGTGGTCTCTACTTTTGCCGGCGAAGGCATGGATTCACTCGTTTTCTTCTTTATCGCATTTGTTGGTATTATGCCGTTGAAGAACGTATTCGAACTGACACTGCACATCGCGTTGCTCAAAACAGTGTATGAAGTTTTGGTGCTTCCTCTGACCATTTACCTGGTGAAAAGGATTAAGAAAGTTGAAGGAGTCGATGTGTATGATCAGGATGTGAATTACAATCCATTCAAAATCAATGAATTTTAAATGATGGGCACGCAATTAAAGCTTGATTAGAATCTTGCTTTTCCCAACCGCAACTTCAATATCAGGATATTTCCGGCAATTACCGGAATAATTACATTGATGAACCACAACCCAACGCCGGCCAACAGAATGCCGGGAGTATTGGGTGCAAATTGTCCTATGACAAAAATTGCCCATGAACCACGTATCAGGGCTTCGGAAAAAGCAAAAGAGGGTGTAAATGTTACCAACAGATAGGTGACGGGAATACTTGTGATTGCCTGTGTGATAGTCAGGTCAACCCCGAAAAACTGTAACATCAGAAAAAGTTGTAAGCTAAACACCAAAAAACGCAGCAACGACCATCCTGTTATCACAACCAGATCCCTCAATGTGTAGTTTGTTAAACTGCTGAAATAGGCCTGGAACTTAGGATTTTTGAACCTTCTGGCAATCACTGGTAATGCAAACAACATAACGGAAAAAAGTAGCAGTATGATGACTAAAAAAAAGATGTATGTTCCCGGCTGAATTGTTGACTGTTGATGTTGTATGAAAAACAAGATGGCAAGTGGAATTCCGGGCAACAGAATGGCGAGGTTTTGTGTCAGACTGTTGACGGCTGCCAGGCTGACTGCGCTTTCTCGGTTCTCCGCTTGCAGGAAATGCATCCGCCCGACGATGTCTCCAAGTCGGTTCGGGGTAACAAAGCCGGATGATATCCCGGAAAGGATGGCTTTACATGCGGTGTTTAAGTTTTGTTTTTCCTTATAACAACAAACCTTTTTCCATTTTAATGCTTCTACTAACCAGTTGACAGGAAGCAGCATCAATACTGCTATCAACCACAGTAAATTATACCCACTGCTTTTTTTAAAAGCAGTCAACAAATCATCATATCCATCAAACCTGGTAATTTCATACACTAAATAAACAACTGATGTTACCAGGAGTATTGTGGATACATACCGAAAGAACCTGTTGTTTTTTAGAGAGATCGAATGCATGTACAGGCATATTAGTGTTTAACTACAACTTTATAGAAAATATTTGACAAGATTGATTAGATTACTAACTACCTGAACGTATATTTTTTTTGCGAAATATAACTTACTCCTGTAGCCAGGATCGTAATAACCATTTTTGAGGGAGTCGGGAACCATCCGAAAACATCAACCAGCAGTTTCAGTCCTAAATAGTTTATCGTTAAATTTGCAATGACGACAATACCGTAACGGAAGAGTTGAACTTTGCCGCGTAGGTCGGAGTTGTTGAACGTGACGTATTTCTGCAACAGGAAGCCTGTCATGAAACTGATGGGGAATGAAAAAGCGAGCGCAGCGATATGGGAACTCAGCGTGACAAAGCCCAAATGCAACATTTGTTGATGCAGGATGAAGTGAAAAATACAGAAGTACAATACCCAGTCAAACACTAAGTTGGCTGCACCGGTTGCACCGTACCGGAAAAATTCGACCGACATGTATTTCCGGAAAGGAGGATAGAAAAAATCGATGATTCGACGGATGTTGCTACCGGTTGCTTTAAGAAATTTGCGCATTTTGTTGGTACTTGTAACAAATTTGTTTACTTTTGTGCTGCGTTAAAATAACGTGCAAAGATACGATTAATTATTCACTATTTCCAAATCAGCTATGCCCGACGACTATCACCAGCATGACACAAGTAAGAGCAAAGAAATACTTGGGACAGCACTTCCTGAAGGATTTGGAAGTAGCTCGTCGCATTGCTGAAAGCCTGGAGCTTCCGGTACCAACTTCTGTTCTTGAAATCGGACCGGGTACTGGTGTCCTCACTCAATTTTTGTTGCAGCATCCCAAAGTTGATTTAACTGCTGTTGAAGTGGACCGTGAATCGGTGGTTTATCTGCACACGCATTTCCCTCAACTGAAAGTCATTGAAGGGGATTTTCTGAAAATCGATTTGAAAGCATTATTCCCGGATAAATTCCATATCATCGGGAATTTACCGTATAATATTTCCAGCCAGATTTTCTTTAAAGTGTTGGACAACCGCGACCGTATTCCCTCGCTGGTATGTATGATTCAGAAAGAGGTAGCGGAACGAATGGCGGCTGTACACGGTAACAAAACGTACGGTATTTTGTCTGTGCTCATGCAGGCGTTTTACTCTATCGACTACCTATTTACTGTTCATGAACACGTGTTTGACCCTCCGCCTAAGGTCAAATCGGCTGTTATTCGCCTGACCCGCAATGAAGTCAACGAGCTCGGTTGTAACGAGCAGCTCTTCAAAACGGTGGTGAAAACAGCCTTTAATCAGCGCCGCAAAACGATGCGCAATTCGCTCAAACCACTCGTGGAGAAAGATCATCCGATGTATGCCGACTCGCTTTTTGATAAAAGGCCGGAACAACTTGATGTGGCTGCCTTCATCGACCTGACTAACCGGGTGGAAAGAGCAATGAGAAATTAAAAAAATATTTCTAAACATGCAGAAGATACTTCTGCAAATCTCCCTGAAACCGTGATGGAGACTGGTAGATTAAAAAATGAAAGGAGTATAATCATGGCAGAACTCAGATTATTTTACCAGGAAGAAGGTAAACTCAAAATATCAAAATCAATTGATGTCCTAAAGAAAGTGAATCTGAAAGATATGATCTGGATTGATCTAATCGATGTTTCGGATGCTATTGAAACAGAGCTGGAGCAGTTCCTCAAAATCTATATCCAGGAGGATGAAGAAATAGAAGAAATCGAGATGAGTTCGCGGTATATCCAGACCGAGGACAGTATTGTGGCCAATTCGAATTTCCTGCAGGATAATTTCCAGATGCAGCCGGTTTCCTTTATTCTGAAAAATGGGATTCTTGTCTCGGTGCGGGATACAGAACTGAAATCGTTCAACGATACGGTGAAAAAGATTTATGCAGATTCCAAGAATTTCACGACTGGCTATCATGTGCTCGTAGCCTTACTCGAAACCAGGGTAGAATATGACGCGGATATGATCGAATACATCACCGACCAGATTACAAATTTAAGTAGAACCCTGAATACCGAAGACGATTTGAGTCAGGATATTCTGATGAGTATCAAGGACCATCAGGAAAAAGTGATGATCATCCGGCAGAATATTATCGACAAACAACGGGTGGTGTCAAACATGCTGAAATCGAACCTCTTCCCGCAGGAATTGCTGCCGAGGCTGACTATGGTTATCAAGGATATCAACTCGTTGTTCGAATATACCCGTTTTGGTTTCGACCGGCTTGATTACCTCCAGGATACTTTTCTTGGGTTGGTTAATATTCAGCAGAATAAGATCACCAAGATATTTACCGTGGTATCGGTCATCTTCATGCCCCCGACATTGGTGGCCAGTATATATGGTATGAACTTCAAATTCATGCCGGAACTTAGCTGGAAATTTGGCTATCCTTTTTCTATCTTTTTGATGATTGCATTTGCAGCAGCTGTGTTGCTGTATTTCCGGAGGAAGAAATGGTTGTAAAAAATTATTATATATCATTCCATTATTGTAGAGACGCACGGTAATATTGTAGAGACGCACGGCCGTGCGTCTCTACAATATTACCGTGCGTCTCTACGTGTTACCAATTATCTGATCTGAACGACGACACCGGCAATCCCCCCATACCAAACAAATCGCCGACCACGAAATCTTCGAAGGCATAGCGAACGGCAACGGGATTTACAACAGCATCACTGGTTACAATAACTTTGTTTTGTAGTACTTTCGCTTTAGCAGGATAAAACACTTTATCTTCTCCCGCGACCATGAATAAATCTGATTCCCCATTCTCAGCATAAATACCCAGTGGCGCTTTATCAAAATACACAGTTACTTCACTGCCTTTAATTTCAATATTCTTAAATTCGGGACTTTCGCTTTCGATGCCGGTAATGTTATAGGTTTTAGTGATTGCCAGTAAAGCTAATCTTTCGCCGGCTTCTCGTTTTTGGGCCGGATGGATGCATTTTTCTTCTCCTGTATCCATAAGTACAGCCATGCCGATATAAGGTTTTTGGGCTGCTTTGGCTTGAGCTTCGCGAATAAAGGCCGAATTGATACCTCCAACATAGCCAAAAGGAGCAATCTGACAAAAATAAAATGGGATGGTTTCTTCCTGATTCCATACTTTTCTCCAACCTTCAGTCATGGAATTAAACATATCTGCATAGCTTTCATACCTGTTTCTGTTGGCTTCACCCTGATACCAGATAACTCCTTTTATAGGATAACCGACTAACGGATGAATCATCCCCTGGTAAAGCAGGGTGGCAGTCTGATGTGGACTTTTTATTTCTTCTTTTTTTTGTGGAACTTTTGCCTGCGGAAAATCTTTCAGCATTTCTTTACTCATCCAGGCTTCAATGGATGAACCTCCCCATGAACTAGCTATCAATCCAACAGGGACTTTTAAAGTTTCCTGCAACAATTTTCCGAAATAATAAGCTGTAGCACTGAAGTCGCGTACGCTGACCGGCATAGCTTCTTCCCAACGGCCTTTTACATCCGTCTGTGCATCCACATCCGCTTTACGTTCTACTCTGAAAAGCCTGAGTTTTGTGTTTTCACTTTTCAGAATATCCATGTTTCCATCTTCAATGGGTTGTCCCGGAAAGCCTTTCATGGGCATTTCCATGTTGCTTTGTCCTGCACAAAGCCACACTTCTCCCAACATGATATTGTTTAATGTAACACCCTTTCCGTCACTGATTACCATTGTGTAGGGTCCACCGGCTTTGGTGGTGGTAAAAGATATCTTCCAGTTACCTTCTTCATCAGCACTGGTTTTGTAGCGTTTCAGATTCCAGCTGGTAAAAAGGGTTACCTGTTTTCGGGGTTCGCTTTTTCCCCAAATATTAGCTGTAGTTTGTTGTTGTAAAACCATGTCACTCGCAAAGAATGCAGGAAGTTTAATTTCTGCATTTGCTAAAAGCAACATAAATGAAAAGAATAATAATAAGCTTAATTTCTTCATGATTAGTGTATTGAGTTTTTTAGTTGATTTTTGAAGAAGACACAAAGCTACAAATTTATGTTTAAACAGGCAGGTATTTTTGAAATTATTTGTAACATTGTACCTAAAATGATTCAACATGCCACAGGAAACCGAAAGGAAATTTTTAGTGACATCCGCAGCTTATAAAAAAGATGGCTTCAGGAGAACTCACATCATACAGGGGTATATATCGATTAACCCAGAAGCAACGGTGCGTATTCGTATCCGGGATAATCAGGCTTATCTTACTATCAAAGGGAAAAGCAACGAACAAGGAACTTCTCGTTTCGAATGGGAAAAAGAAATCGATGTGACAGAAGCAAGGGAATTGCTGCAATTATGTAGTTTCGGACTGATCGAAAAATATCGTTACGAAGTCAGCGCCAGCGAACATGTTTTCGAGGTGGATGAATTTTTGGGATTGAATGCAGGGTTGGTTGTTGCCGAGATTGAATTAAAAAACGAGGCAGACTTTTTTGAAAAGCCTGCCTGGTTGGGTGAGGAAGTCACAGGTGATAAAAGGTATTACAATGCCATGTTAAGTCAACATCCTTTTAATCAGTGGTAATCCGGATTAGGCATGCCTTCGTACTTGAAAATTTTCTCATGCATGCCTGCATAATAAAAACTGTGGTTGCGGTGGTCCCGTTCGTCAAGTCCGATTCTCCTGAAAATATCAGCATAATTATCTAAATCGGCATACTTTTTCACCACGGGGGCGGTTACTTTTTCTTTTTCCCACTGCGGATTTTCGTTTACCATTTCGGCATAAATAATTTCGGCGTGGTCTTCAAATTCTGCGTTAAACCGGAATCCGGCTTTGATGCTCGTCCATGCAACGATTTTGGAAAGCAATATGTAGAAAGTTGTAATCAGGAAAACAACCGGAGTGGAAAGAAACCACGGATCTTTCATGTTATCTTCGCGCATTTTTTCCTGAATTACCAGTAGATGCATGTATTCATTGTCCTGCGCTGCACGTCCCCAAGCGATGATATCCTGTGCCCAATCAATTTTCTTCCGGTTGAAATATTTGTAAGTCAGCCGGAAGTATTGCCTTATTTCCCATTCCCGGTAGGGGATACAAGCCAGGATCTCCAGTAGTTTGGCTTTGGCTAACCGGTGTTTTTTTCCCGCAGCCAAATCCATGGCGAAGAAAAATAATCGCGCTGCAACACTGTATTTCAGACGAGGTGTTTGTAGGGTGTTTAATTGTTCTTTACGTAAATCAATAGCCATATATGTTTGTTTTTATTGTTTGAACATATCTTCTCGCGGTGTAAGAAATCTTCTTACATCAACAATTATTGAACTTTTAACAGGTTGTGATTTTATGTAGTGTCGAGGTTATCTGCTAAACAGATAAAATGGAACAATTGTTTTGAGGGATTTTGTTAAAAAAAGACATTTTAATCTGAAATGCTTTCAGGGGTTATTCAGCAAATCCTGCATATCAATATTAAAAGTCATTTGTTGCTGATTCCTGGTGACAATGATATTCAGCGGTCGTTCCGATACACGCTGAAAACACCCCCTGACTTCCGTGAGTTTCATGGTGAATGTTTTAGCTCCATTGATTTCAGTTAAAATATCTCCTTTTTGTAACCCTGCTTTTGCTGCAGGAGAATCTTTCCAAACACAAGTTACTTCATAAATCGGAAAATCGAGGCTCGGCTGAATGACTTCAACTCCAGCCACATTGTAAACGAATTTATTGCTGAAAAAGTAATTGGGCTTAAGGTATAGTGCTTTATTTTTCATATCGATGATGCAGTTAAATCTCGAAAGCAGTTCGTTTCCGATGGTACCGTCACGATCAGAGTTTCTCATGATGTCAGCAATCATGGCTGAATCAGGAAAAACTACGACAGGGTTGTGGAAACAGTAATGTTCGAAACATACCTGAGGAATGCGTGCCAGGTAACCGTATAATTCGCCTCCAAATCCCTCTCCGATTCTTGCATATACGCGTTTCTCGGGAATCTCTGCCGCGTTCGATCTGACTGTCTGAAACCACGCGTTCAACATTGCTCCGGTGTCGAGCAGCATTTTAATAGTACAGATTTTCGCGTTATCATCCAATAGCGTTAAATTGAGATAGATCTTGTTTTCTTCGATGATAAGCGGCTTGTAAATGTATCCTTTGGGAAGTTGAAATTTCTCATGTTGATAAAAATATATTTTTCGCCGGGTATAATTGATCTCCGCAATATAATCTTTTATCAGGTCTATTCCTGTTAATCCATTGATTTTTAGTCCGGAATATTGTGAGAGTCCCAGGATATCCTCTTCAATCAGATACACGGTTTGGTTCACAAAATGTAGTTTTCCGATTTTGATGTTATTATTGTCGCCGACAAAACTTGAAACGTAGTTTCCCTGCCCGAGTCCATAAATAGATTTTTTACCGGTAAGATTTAACTCAACATCATCTTCGGGGTGTAACTCTGTAATAAAGGTGCTTTTAACGCCGGTGTCGAAGACTAAGTTAACAGGAGCTGAATTGTTGATTTCAGCTTTGATAATAATGTAACTTCCTGCCATCTCAAAAGGTATGGATGCTACTGACCTGGAGCGGCTCAGTAAAGTCGGGACAGATACAAACATAAGAGTCCAGACGGCAAAAAACAGCCTGTAAGTAGTAACACTGATTATCATGGCATTAAAGTGTCGGAAACGGCTACAAATATAAACAAACATTTGTTTATAAGTGTTTGAATTTTTTTGAAAAAGAATGTTTTTTCCTGTTTGCGGGAGGATTGGTTTAGTTTTAAAAGAAATGTTTAAATTTGTGGCTTTTAAAAATCTGATAATCCAATAGTCCTGATCATGTTATTCAACTCATTCGATTTCGCGGTTTTCCTTCCTTTGGTGTACCTGCTTTACTGGGCATTGTTTCAGAAGCATTTAAAGCTCAGAAATCTGTTTTTGCTGATTGCCAGTTATGTGTTTTACGGCTTCTGGGATTGGCGTTTTTTATCCCTGATACTCATCAGTTCGCTGATGGATTATATACTTGCCATGAAGATTTATGCGGCTCCACTTGAACAAATGAGAAAAAGAAAAACCTTGCTGGTGTTGAGTCTCGTGCTGAATCTTGGTTTTCTCGGTTTTTTCAAGTATTATAATTTCTTTGTTGAAAGCTTTATTGCCACTTTTACGCTTTTCGGGGAGGATTTCAGCTATTCGCCGATGAATATTATCCTGCCGGTAGGAATTAGTTTTTATACTTTCCAATCGTTGAGTTATACTTTGGATGTCTATTTCAAAAAAATGGAGCCGACCCATAAGCTGATTAATTTTCTGGCTTTCGTGAGTTTTTTCCCACAGTTGGTTGCCGGTCCGATCGAGCGTGCGAAAAAGCTGCTTCCGCAGTTTGATGAAGTGAAGCAATTTGATTATCAGGCTGCCCGAAGCGGGTTGTTGTTCATCCTGTTCGGCTTATTCAAGAAGATCATGATTGCCGACCGCTTAGCTGTGTTCATCAACCAAACCTACGGCAATATCGAAGAAGCAAAGGGAATTGCTATGCTGACTGGGGTTTTCTTTTTTGCATTTCAGTTGTACCTCGATTTTTCCGCTTATTCTGATATCGCGATAGGGACTGCCCGTTTATTCGGATTCAAACTGTCCACTAATTTCAGGAGACCTTATCTCTCAACCTCCTTTTCAGTATTTTGGAAACGCTGGCATATTACTTTGTCGAGCTGGTTTCAGGATTATATTTATATCCCGCTGGGCGGGAACCGTAAAGGGATGAACCGCAAAATTGTGAACCTGCTGGTGGTGTTCTTTCTCAGCGGTTTGTGGCATGGCGCTTCCTGGAATTTTGTGATCTGGGGTTTAATCAACGGACTCTTTTTAATCCTGTTGGACCCTTTGTTTAAATTAGAAAAGCCTTCCGGCGGAATGAAACGTTTTTTTGCTGCGGTATTGGTTTTCTCCGGCTGGACTTTGTCGCTCGTTTTCTTCAGGGCGCAGACCTTCGGGGATGCGATGCTGGTATTTCAAAACATAGGTTTCGGGGGAGTGCAGGCACTCTATGAGTTCGGACTCAATAGCCGCGAGCTTTCTTTCGCTTTGTGGTTAATCGTCGGCATGATGGTTTATGAAGTCATTGCGGAAAAATGGGCGGAAACTCTGCAGGAAAAGTTCTATTCGGTGCATTATCTCCTGCGGTGGAGTGTGTATCTGATTCTGACCCTGAGTATTATTTATCTGGGAGCTTATGGCGCCGGTAACGACAATAGTTTCATTTATTTTCAGTTCTAAGATATGGCAAAACATCCTGTAGATAAAGCAAAAGGTAAACAAAACGGCAAAGTGTCGCAAAAAGTAAAATCGCACCGTGATTTTCTACTGCGAGTATTCCTGTTTTCAGTAATGGTTGTAGGTGTGGTTGCCTGGACCGACTACTGGGGATATTTCAACCCGGATTACACCAACGATCATACCCGCCGAAAATGGAATGCTTATTACAAACTGACCCGTAAAGCTCCCGTGGATGTGGTGATGATCGGAAATTCGCATTTATATACCGGTATGAATCCCGAACACCTGTCGAATGCTCTGGGAGCAACCTGTTTTATCCTCGCATCTCCCGGAACTACCATGACGGATGCTTATTTCAGCCTGAAAGAGGCGGTTAAGGTGAAAAAGCCGAAAATGGTTATTCTCGAAACTTTTACTTTGTATGATTATGATTCGCATGAGTTGAAAGCAGGCGCTCTGTCGGATCAGTTTAAAAGCTTCGCAGCCCGCAAGGATGTGAGTCAGAAACTGGCTTCGATGCCTGTTTTGTTTCAGTCGGATAATTACTTGCCGGCCTGGTCGAACACCATCCGGAATCACAGCTTTATTTTTACCGATACTACCCAGTTGAAACAAAACATCCTGCTGGGGAGGCAAAAACCACCCAGAGAGCAGGGCTTGTATCTGGGGCGCTACATTCGGTTTACATCGGGACTGGAAGAGAACACTTTAAAGAGATATGATGAGCCGGGATTTGTTGCTTACAACTATGCTGAAAAGCTACCGGGAGATGAAGCTAAGAAGTACCTGAAAAAGGCCATTGCTTTGTGTAAAAGAGAGAAAATCGAGCTGGTATTGCTCACCTTGCCCATGTATCATCGGCATCTACAGGGTTATGAAATCTACAAAAACGAAATTCTGAAAACTATTGGAGATAAACAATCATGGCTCGATATGCAGTTGCACTACGACACAACAGCCTTTACTCCCGAAAGTTTTGAAAACACCGTTGCTCCCAATCAGCACATGACTTACCAGGGTTCGCTGGTTGCGGCTTATAAACTGGCTCATTATCTGAAGAAATATCATGCAGAAGTTATTCCCGACCGGTCAGGTGAAAGAAAATGGATAGAACTTTTTTATGCTTCGGACGGTTTTTTTATAAACAACAGTCCACTGCAGGATGGGGTGAGTAAAGTCCTGATGACCAATGTGCCTGTTGCCAGTGAATATCAGTTGAAAGAGTTGATTCTGGTTCCTGAGCAGGGAGCTAAACAGTTGATGTTGAAATTAGTCAAGCCTGCGGAGCAGATGGCGGTCCCGAATGCTTTTGAGGTGTTGGCCGATATTCAGGTGGAAAGGCAAACCATGACGATGCCGGTAAAACTTGCCAGGTCGCCGTTGCATCAGCCGATGGGGCATCTCTTGTATGTTTCCGAATACCTGCATCCGGAGACCAATATTGGAGAAATAAAAACGATACAGGTACAATGATGCTGAAAAAACATGAATGAACACATGAAACGAATTGCAGTTTTTTCCCTGGTGCTGTTTGTGCTGACTTCGTGTAATGATGGCATGACACAACTCAAAAATGCAGCAAAACGGTTGAATACCGGTATCAAAATACAGGATATGCTGATTGAGTATATACGGAAAGAAAGCGAAGCGGGAAGGAAGATTGATTCAAAGCTGGACGGGAGAGTGAATCAGGTAAATTAAACATGATAACGAGACCTGTCAGGTTTTTAAAACCTGACAGGTCTAAAAAATATAAGCGGATTGACTTATATCTGACCGAAGATAAATAACTATCAGCCATCAAATGCTTTCATTTTCTTTCAAATTTCATTACCTTTGCGCTGAAAGTTTATTCAAAAATCAAGTCCTGAAAAACGTTTAAGTCCTATGTTACGCCAGACATTAGAACAGAAGTTACAACAAAAGCTTTCTCCTGCGCAGATTCAGGTTATAAAAATGCTTGAAGTCCCGACGCTGGAGCTGGAAGAACGCATCCGTCAGGAACTGGAAGAAAATCCGGCATTGGAAGAAGGACAGGAACAAATTGAGAATGAGAATGATTTTGAAGAAGATTTGAATGATGACGGGGGAAATAATGATGATATGGAGTTGGAGGAATATATGGTTGATGATGACATCCCGGATTACAGACTGAAAGTTAATAATACCTCCAAAGATGATAAAAGAGAAGAAATCCCTTTTTCAGTAGGAACCACTTTTCATGAAAACCTGATTGAACAATTAGGTCTTCAGCAAATTACAGAACACGAACGGCTGTTGGCCGAATATGTCATCGGTAATATCGATGAAGAAGGGTACCTGCGACGTACAGTCGAATCAATGGTAGATGATATTGTTTTTCACGCGGGCGTGCATACTACCGATGAGGAAATGGAAGGCATTGTTTCGATGATTCAGGAGTTTGATCCGCCGGGTGTAGGTTCCACAAACTTGCAAGAATGTCTGAAATTACAACTGGAACGAAAAAAATACAGTCCTAAGGTTGACATGGCGCTCAAAATCGTGGAAAATTATTTTGAGGAATTTTCTAAGAAACATTACGATAGAATTAAAAAGGGATTGGACATTGACGATGATTTGTTGCGGGATGCAATTGCTGAAATAGCCCGATTAAACCCAAAACCCGGAAATGCGTGGGGCGGGAGTTTGCTCGAAAAATCTATGACGGTTGTTGTCCCGGATTTTATTTTGGAGAATGAAGACGGAAAGCTGATGGTCCACCTGAATAGTAGTAATATCCCTGAACTGCGTGTAAGCAATGCATACAATGAGTTGTTCCAGGTGTATAATGATAAAAAATCAGAACGCAATAAACAACTGAAAGATGCAGTCACCTTTGCCAAACAGAAAATTGATTCTGCACGTTGGTTTATCGACGCCATTAAACAACGGCATGAAACTTTGTTGACAACAATGAAGGCCATTGTTGACTTCCAGTATGATTTTTTTGTTGAAGGAGAT
Source organism: Paludibacter sp. (assembly GCA_028703105.1). Lineage (GTDB taxonomy): Bacteria > Bacteroidota > Bacteroidia > Bacteroidales > Paludibacteraceae > Paludibacter. Next base: position 74,597 of record JAQVNN010000001.1, read on the forward strand.
GATGTGTATCTGAAACCCATGATTCTGAAAGATATTGCGGATGTTACCGGCTATGATATTTCAACGATTTCCAGGGTAAGTAACAGCAAATACATTCAGACGGAATTCGGGGTGTATCCTGTGAAATATTTCTTTTCAGAATCGATGACAAATGAATCCGGCGAGGAAGTATCGACCCGTGAAATTAAAAAAATATTGCAGGAATGCATTGAAAATGAAAATAAAAAGAAGCCTTTGAACGACGATGCTTTGGCTGAAGTGTTGAAAGCTAAAGGTTATAATATAGCCCGCAGGACAGTGGCAAAATACAGGGAACAGCTCAGTATCCCGGTTGCCCGCCTGCGGAAAGAAATATAAAATAAACTCGGATGAAGCAGTTTCTCAAAGTTATTTCCTTTATTTTTCAACCCCTGTTGATGCCTACTTTCGGAATCATCATGTTGCTGTTCACAAACTTAGCACTTTTTTATACTGAAATCTGGAAATGGTTTGCCCTGGGAGGAACATTCCTGTTTACTGCCATCCTGCCTGCAACGCCCATCTTGATGATGATGCGGAAAGGACAAATCAGAGACTTGTATATTTCTAAAAGGGAACAACGGACCTTTCCGTATCTTTTTTCATTATTAGCTTATACATTTTGGACCATATTCATGTGGCGGGTGCTGCAGGTTCCGTTTTTCATTGTAGCTATGGGTATCGGTTCTGTACTTTCAATCGTTATCATTACTCTGATCAATATAAAGTGGAAAATCAGCGCCCATCTTTCAGGTATAGGCGGTTTAACGGGTGGTGTATTCGCGTATTGTTACGTGATGGCCGTAAATCCGGTTTGGCTGCTGATTTTGATGCTGGTTATTTCAGCACTTACCGCCCTTTCTCGTATCGAACTGAAAGCCCACACACCTGCACAAACATTAGCCGGGTTTACCGTTGGATTCCTGATGGTGTTTTTACCGGGAATCTTTGTTTAGTGAGTAGCCCAGGTTTTTAACCCGGGGATGAAAGAGATAACAATAAATACGAATATAAATAAAACCGGGTTTTAACCCGGTTACAACTAAAAAGAAATGATTACACAAGACCAACTTAAAGAAGTGTTGGAGCGCGAGGACGCGCTGAGGAGGTATCTTTGACGTCGATACCAAGTTAATACAGATTGAAGAAGAAGAGTTGCGCACGCATGCTCCCGGGTTC
>JAQVNN010000116.1 GCA_028703105.1 Paludibacter sp.
CATCATACTCTCAAGCATGATCTCCATTAATTCTTGTAAGCCATTTTCACGCTCTGAATGTTTGGCTATTACAGCTGAAAGTTGTTCCTTTGTAAGCAATATAGTCTTTAATTTTTAAAAGTTTTACATTGTGAGAATTTGCAAAACTAATAAAGTTTTTAGACTATGTTGTTTTTATCGCTCAGACACACTTTTTGTATCACTATCTCTTTGATGCTGAACGAGTAGGCTCTATAGGATGAAGAGGTAGGATTTTTTTTAACCTTACCAGGTGTGAAGCCCGGTCTAAACGCCAATTTCATGCGAATGTAAAAAGTGTTTTTGACATACCAAAATTTTTTCTGTGCAATTCGTATAAATTTTGGATGCAATTTCTCAAAATATATTTATTTCCCCTCCCGACCCTGCTATTTTGCATATTTTTTTGTAAATTTGCTGACAATTTGGAGAAAACCAGCATAATCATCAAACTATTATAAACTAAAGAGTTAAAATCAAATCAAACGTATGAAACCAATGACTAAAAGTCCTTTGCAGATCGCGAGGGCAAGTTATCAGCCTAAATTGCCTGCTTCGCTGAAAGGTAATGTGGTGCTGAAAGAAGGCGCTGCAACTGAATCGGTTGCGGATCAGGACGACATCAAAAAATTGTTTCCAAATACTTATGGAATGCCGTTGGTAACTTTTGAACCGGGAGAAAAGAAAAACTATCCGGTGAAAAATGTAGGTGTTATTCTGTCCGGCGGACAGGCTCCTGGTGGTCATAACGTGATTTGCGGTATATTCGACGGCTTAAAGTCGCTGAATCCAGCTAATAAACTGTATGGTTTTCTGGGTGGACCGAGCGGATTGGTTGATCATAAATACATCGAACTGACCAAAGAAATCGTGGATGAATACCGCAATACCGGGGGATTTGATATCATTGGTTCCGGTCGTACGAAACTGGAAGAAACTGAACAATATGATAAAAGTGCTGAAATCTGTCATAAACTGGACATCAGCGCCATCGTGATTATCGGTGGGGATGACTCGAATACGAATGCCTGCGTACTAGCTGAGTATTATGCGCAGAAAGGCGAAACTATCCAGGTAATCGGTTGCCCGAAAACAATCGACGGCGACCTGAAAAACGAGATGATCGATACTTCTTTTGGTTTCGATACAGCTTGTAAAGTATATTCCGAGCTGATTGGTAACATCCAGCGTGATGCCAATTCGGCTAAAAAATACTGGCACTTCATTCGCCTGATGGGTCGTTCGGCATCTCACATCACGCTTGAATGCGCGTTACAGAGTCAGCCTAATATTTGTATTGTTTCGGAAGAAGTAGAGGCGAAGAATTTAACGCTTTCTGATGTTGTTGAAAATATAGTGAACGTAATTGTGCATCGTGCGGAACATGGTCTGAACTTTGGAACAATTCTTATTCCTGAAGGACTGATTGAGTTTATCCCGGCCATGAAGAAACTGATTGCCGAACTGAATGACTTGCTCGCTCACAACGATGATTTCAACGCGCTCGAAACAGACGATGAAAAACGTCAGTATGTAAAAGGTATGTTATCGCATGATAGTGCACAGATTTACCGCGACCTGCCCAAGGGTATTGCGCGTCAGCTTACGCTCGACCGCGATCCGCACGGCAATGTGCAGGTGTCGTTGATTGAAACGGAAAAACTCCTCATCGAAATGGTGGCTAAACGTTTAGCGCAGCTGAAAGCGCAGGGAGTTTACAAAGGGAAATTCTCTCCTATCAACCACTTCTTTGGTTATGAAGGTCGTTGTGCCATCCCATCAAACTTTGATGCTGACTATACTTATTCGCTGGGATATACAGCTTCTGTATTGATTTCAGAAGGTAAAACCGGTTATATGTCATCGGTTCGCAACACGACTGCTCCTGCTGCTGAATGGATTGCCGGCGGGGTACCCATCACGATGATGATGAACATGGAACGTCGTCACGGTAAAATGAAACCGGTTATCCAAAAAGCGCTTGTAAAACTTGACGGAGCTCCATTCAAATTTTTTGCCGCCCACCGTGAAGCATGGGCAGATGAACAAATGAGTTATGTGTATCCCGGTCCAATTCAGTATTTTGGTCCTACCGAAGTATGCGACCAACCAACCAAGACACTGCAGTTGGAGAAGGAACTTTGATTAGTGGTTAATGGATAGTGGTTAGTGGTTAATTAATCTGCTACTGCAAATCTACAAATATAAAAAAGCGAATAATCCATAAAGGATATTCGCTTTTTATTTTTTATATCAGATAGCAGTTGCGTTCACTATCCATTAACCACTAATCAAATTCCCCACTTCAACCACACTGCTCCCCAGGTAAATCCAGCGCCGAAAGCAGTCAGGATGATGTTGTCTCCTTTTTTGAATTTCTTTTCAGCTTCCCATATACAAATAGGAATGGTAGCGGCAGAGGTATTTCCGTACTTTTCGATGTTGATGATCACCCGTTCGTAAGGAACGCCGGTGCGGCTCACCACGGCATCGATAATGCGTAAGTTGGCCTGATGCGGAATCAACCAGTTGATGTCTTCTGATTTCAGGTTGTTTTTATCCATGATGTCACCTGATGCCCCTGCCATATTTGTAACGGCATGTTTAAATACATATTGACCTTCCTGATAGACTGAATGCTCATGGCGTTCAATTGTTTCGTGTGAAGCGGGATAGGCTGAACCACCGGCTTTCAGCATCAGGTGCTTACCTCCGGAACCGTCTGTAAAAATTAAAGAGTCCATTACCCCAACTTCTTCTGTGGTTGGTTCTACCAGTACCACGCCGGCAGCATCTCCAAAGAGAGGAGCAGTTGTGCGGTCGTCATAATTGGTGATAGAGGACATTTTATCAGCTCCGAATACCAGTATTTTTTTATATCTACCGGATTCGATGAAGCTGGCTGCGTTGGTTAGGGCAACAATAAAACCGGAACAAGCAGCTTGTAAATCAAATGCCAGTGCGTTTTTAATTCCCAGTTTATCAGCAATAACAGCAGCACAGGAAGGGAAAACGTAATCAGATGTAGTAGTCCCTACCAAAATCAAATCAATTTCTTCCGGCTTTGTTCCTGTTTTAGCAAACAAATCTTTCGCAGCCTTAACAGCCATGTAAGAAGTTCCGGTATTGGGTTCTTTCAGAATGCGGCGTTCTTTAATGCCGACTCGTGTAGTAATCCATTCATCACTGGTATCCATCATGGTACTCAGCTCATGGTTATCCAGGACATATTCAGGAACATATCCGCCTACACCAGTGATAACTGCATGAATTTTTGACATATTATACTGTTGCTGTTTTTTCAATAGCTAATTTACCTCTGTAATAACCACATTCACCACATACTGTGTGGTAAATATGTGAAGCACCGCAGTTAGGACATACAGCAAGTGTTGGAGTAACCGCTTTGTCGTGCGTTCTTCTCTTGGCTGTACGGGTTTTCGAGTGTTTTCTTTTAGGATGTGCCATTTTTGTATGTTTTAATTAATTATTATCAAAGTTTATATTTTGCAGACTTTCCCAACGCGGGTCAATCTGTGTATCTTCTGCCACTGCATCACTTCCATCTTCATCAATATCAAATAACACATTGTCATCTGTATCACCTTTCTGATGGGTAATGTGACGTTTTAGTTTGTCAATCATGCTTTTGTTGCATTCTCCCGGAGGATGAACATGTTTTATAGGAATGTTCAATACAATAAACTCATACAAGAACCAGGCGATGTTGATGCTTCCTTCTGATTCAGGAACGATGACAACTTCATTTTCTTCAGCATAATTACTCCCGAATTTTACTTCGATTTTTTCTTCATGTCTGATAAATTGCTCCATATCATCTAAGCACCGGTCACAAGGAATTAAAATGATACCTTCAAGCTTAAATGACAGTTCATAAGTCGAATTTTTTTTTTGAACACAGACTAAAGCCTTAACGTTTCCTCTCTTTACTTCGGGACTATCAATTTTTGTAAAATACTCGTCGTTCAAATCAAATTCAAAAGCCCGAACCCCATCTGCAATTTCTTTTAATATGATGTTGTATTGTCCGAATTTAGACATAGTTGTTGTATGTGCTTAAAAAACCGTGCAAAAGTACAAAAAGTTTGGGAAATATGAAACATAAACAGAAAATATTAACCTTTAAAGTAATTATTGTCTATCACGGTTGGGTGTTACCGGTGCCCGCTGCTGACATTATGCTTTTAGCGTTATCCTGATTGTTGTACCGACATTGATTTCGGAATTTTTAACAAAGATTTTTCCGCTGTGATATTCTTCGATAATTCTTTTTGCCAGAGAAAGCCCGAGCCCCCAGCCCCTGCTTTTAGTGGTGTATCCCGGATTGAAGATCGCTTTGTATTTTTTTCTTTCAACTCCTTTTCCGGTATCTTTCACATCAATAAAACATTCTTTTTCTGTTTTTGTGATGTTGATGTAAATTTTTCCACTCCCATTCATTGCATCAATCGCGTTTTTACATAAGTTTTCAACTACCCATTCAAAAAGTGGAACATTCAGCTTGATGAATATGTGGTTCTTATCCGGAAAGTGGCATTGGAATTTAACTTTTTCAGAAGTTCTGTTTGAAATGTACTGAACGGCATTTTGAATGGTTTCATTTAAACTTACCAGTTGAAGATCAGGAACTGAGCCTATTTTGGAAAATCTTTCGGCTATGATACGCAGGCGGTTGACGTCTTTCGACATCTCGCCGATCATCTTATCCTCCTCATACTTTATTTTCAGTAAATCAACCCAGGCCAGTAAAGATGAAATCGGCGTACCAAGCTGATGTGCTGTTTCCTTTGACAGGCCTACCCAAACCCTGTTTTGCTCTGCTTTCTTTGTGCTTGAGAAAGCCACAAACGCCATCAGCATAAAGAAAAAGATGATGCCGAGTTGAATATAAGGGAAATAGTAGAGTTGTTTTAACAGTAAAGAGTCATCATAATAAATGAATTGTGATGAATCACCCAGTTTTACTTCAATAGCCGGATTTTTTTGTTTCAACCGATTAATTTCTTTCCGGTAGAAAGCGTCAATATTTTTTGTCGGTTCCTTTACGTTTTTTGATGAAAGCAGCTGGTCTTTTTCATCCACCAGAATGACCGGAATGGTCTTATTCCCTTCAATAATAGAAATGATAAAATCGAGATTCGTGGTTTCATCTGCCAGAATTAGCTGACGGGTGGCTTCTGCCCAGGTTTCAATTTTTCTTTTTTCTTCCAGTGCAAGTGAATTACCTAACTTGTTGCTGAAATAGGTTGATGCAACCACAATACCGACGCCGATAATAATGAATATCAACTTAAGGTGTTGGGATATTTCCTGCATCTTATTGGAAGAAAACAACTTGAGCATTAAAAATTGATTTTTCGGGTTCAAAGATAAGAAAAATATAGATTATAACACCCTTATAACTATTTTAAATTATCTTTGCATGTTATTTTTATTACTTATTT
>JAQVNN010000031.1 GCA_028703105.1 Paludibacter sp.
TGCACCTTATACACATGATTTTTTCGAATTGTATAATACCACTGATAATTCAGTCTCTGTTGCAGGTTGGAGTATTCAGTATTATTCTGCAACTACTACAGGGACATCCAGTAGTATAATTGTAATTCCTGCAGGGAAATATATTCCTGCCAGATCTCATTTCCTGATTCAAGGATCGGGTGGATCGACGGGAGTTGCATTGCCAACCCCGGATGCAATTGGAACTATTAATGCGGGTGCTTCTTCTGGTAAAGTGATTTTATTTACTACCGATGCAGCCCAAACAATATCGGATATTGCATCTATAACGGGTAATGTTAATTTTAAGGATTACATGCCCTTTGGAACAACAGCAACGCCGGTTTGGGGAAGTGCTATGTTTTCAAATACCTCTAATACTACTTCTGCTACCAGAAAAAAGGTTGCGGGGGAATATGTTTATACGCAAAATATTGGTAACGATTTTGAAGTGATAGCTCCAAGTCCGGGAAACACAGGATTGCTAACTTCAACAAATAGTCAGACGATTAATGCCAACATCTATGCCCACAACGCCAAAATTCATTTCTCTGCTACAGCAGGCGAACGGGTTGAAGTGTACAATGCTGTAGGTCAGAAAATCATTAGCACGCTGGCAACCGATGGACAAAACGAATTGACCGTGAACGGAAAAGGTGTGATGATCGTGAGAGTTGGAAGCCGTTTGGCGAAAGTGATATTGTAAGTTATGTTAGTAAGTAGCTACTGTAGATGGCATGGTAGCATAAAAATCAGTTAATCTGGCAATGCTCAAAGTGAAACATACTGTGAAACGCGAAAAATAAATAATATACTAATTTTAAAACAACCAATATGAGAAAAATTACTTTTTTTAAAACCATGCTGGTGGCGGTTATGCTGCTGGTAGGAAGTGTGGGGATTTTTGGTCAATATACCGGAACGGGAACATTCTCGAAAATAACCACAGTTGCAGAGATTGAGTCCGGAGCCTATTATGTATTATATGGTACAAACGGAACTTATACCGGAGCTTTATCGAATGAATTTGCTAGTGGTAAGTTTAAGGCTTCAGCTGTAACTACGGATGGTAATTCAATTGTGAATCCGGCAGCAACCATCGTGTGGAAAATTGCAGGAGATGTCACGAACGGTTATACTATTTACAATGAGAGTTCTGATAAGTTTTGCGAAATCACCACAAGTAGTACAAGTGGTTTTGCCGCCAATAACCCTTCTACTCATACTTTTACAGCAACGGTTGTAGATGGTAATTTTACATTGAAGTCCAACTCTACTACCGGTGATAATCGTGTGATAGCACTTTATCAAACAGACTTCCGCTCTTATGCTACAGGCAACACACTTCATCTTTACAAATTGCCGGTCTCAGTTGATCCAACTGTTGTGATAAACCCGATTATTGCAGTGAATGGTATTGAAAAAACTCCGGGAGTATATTTTAATAATGCACAAGTAACACTGACAACCGAAACAGCAGGTGCTTCGATCTATTACACGTTAAATGGGGATGAACCTACTACTTCATCAACTTTATACACAGCTCCTTTTTCAGTTGCAGCTACCTCTACTGTAAAAGCGTTAGCTGTAAAATCAGGAATGAATAACAGTTCAGTGATACAAAGACTAATAACCATTGTAGCACCTGCTATAGGAACCTTGCCCTTTGAGGAATTATTTACAAGCTCGCTGGGCGATTTCTATGCTTACAGTAAAACCGGCGATCAGGTGTGGGGTGCTGCCAATTACTCTTCGGGTGCTTATACAACTTTTGCCAAAGTAAGTGGTTTCAGTGGTAGTAAGTTCGAAAATGAAGATTGGCTGATAACTCCTAAGTTTACAGCATCATCTACTTTGGGATTGCAGTTATCTTTTGCAAGTGCAACAAATTCTCCTGGAAACGCATTGCAGTTGAAGTATTCTACCAACTATAGTGGTTATGGAGATCCTTCAACAGCTACCTGGACCGACATCACCAATCAGGCAGCCTGGCCGGCTGAAAACTCTGGTTGTGCCTGGGTAGAATCCGGTAACATAGTGATTGCCGGTACTATTCCTGTACATTTTGCTTTTATTTATACTTCAACTACTGCTGCTGCAACCTGGGAAGTGGCCAATTTGAAAGTAATTAATGTTCCGGTTGGCCCTACCATCACTGTATCAGAAGTGAGTGTCCCCGACATGATGGCTGTTGTGGGTGCAAGTGGTACTGAAACTATCCATGTAAGTGGTGTTAAGCTGACTGCCGGTGTAAGTTTGGCTGTTTCCGGTAAGAATGCCAACCGCTTCTCGGTAAATCCGGCTACATTGACACAAACCGGTGGTGTGGTAGAAAATACCGAGGTGACCATTACCTATACTCCTGCTGCGGAAGAAGCTGATACCGCAACCCTGACTGTGTCCAGTGCAGGAACAAGTTCAGTGGTGTTGGAACTAACCGGCAAGGGAATTATCCTGACAGGTGCCGGTACGACTGAAAAGCCTTTCACTGTGGCTGATGTGAAGAAACTGAATAATTCATTTTCCTCTGCAACCAAATATTGGGTGCGTGGTTACATTGTTGGTGTGCCGAGTGCCGGAAATTCGGAAGGGAATTTGACTACTGTCGATTTGGAACCTCCTTTTACAGGCCCTTCTGCTATTGCTTTGTCTGACGTGGATGCAGAAACCGATTTGACCAAAATGATTGGTGTTCAATTGTTATCAGGTAGTGCTGTTCGTGCAGCTCTGAACTTAGTTGATAATCCGGCTAACTACAAGAAACTGGTGAAAGTATATGGTACGCTGGAAGCTTATTTCACGGCAGCGTCGGGAGTGAAAAACACTTCTGAATATCAACTCCTCGAAACATCTTTACCGACTGTTGATGCGGCAGAATTTAAAGTATATACAACTGCCGGTCAGTTGCATGTAGAAGCACTGGAAAGTAGTGAAATGGTTGTGTTCGATGTGATTGGCAAACAGATTTACAAAGGCTGTCTGCATGCAGGTCACAATGCTATCAACCTACCGCACCGTGGTGTGATGGTTGTGAAAATCAATAACAGAACAGCCAAAGTGGTGATGTAATCGAATCACTTAAGTATAATTAAAAAATCCTGGAGCATATTTGCTTCAGGATTTTTTTTAGTAAACCATCTCAATCACCTCCGGCATGACACTCACCTCCACCGGTGGTGCGTAATGCACCACGATGCCATCGGCTTCGAAATACCGTCCGTTCTGCGTGTTCAGCAGTAGTTTTTGTGTGCGAAAAGATTCTATTCCCGGATGCTCCAGAATCTTGCCATTGAAAACCAACGGCAGGGCAGTCATGATGTCTTTGAAGGAAGGTTTACGTGCCATCATCAGGTCGAGCTGACCGTCGTAAGGCACCGCATCCGGGTTCTGTTTCATGCCACCGCCGCTGTAACACCCATTGGCAATGTTCATCGTGAACAAGGTGTCGTCGATTTGTCTTCCAGCCGCACTGATGTGAGCTGCCTTGGGTTTATATTTGAAAACTGCCCACACCAAAGCAATGAAATACAGGAAAGCATGACTGCCGACATAGCGTTTCAGCCGGTTGGTATTATGGCACACCCGTGCATCCAGACCAAATCCCACCGAGTTGATGAAAAAACGGCTTTGCGGTTCACCTTCCAGTATGAAATCAAGCCGGCCAATGTCAATTTTACAGGATTTCCCTTCCAGAAAAGTTTGAATGGAATGATGATAATCGCGCGACAAACCCCAGAACCGGGCCCAGTCATTACCAGTTCCCCTTGGGATCAGCGCGATCTTCAGATCGGGTGCATGTTTGATGGAAGGATCAAAAATACCATTGATCACCTCGCTTATGGTGCCATCGCCACCCACCACGAGGAAATTGCGAAACTGTCTTTTGGCAAACTGACGGGCAATCAGTACGGCATGTCCGGCAAACTCCGTGATACGGTGTTCATAATCAATGCCGGCATCTTTCAGTTTTTTGAAAAGATAATTCATCTGAATCCTGAAATTCTTCTTTCCCGATTTCAAGTTGATGATAACCGCCCATTTATCTTCGGGATTCATAACGCGGTTTTAGCGTTCAGATATAAATCAACGAGGGTAAGCGCCGCCATGGCTTCCACGATGGGAACTGCCCTTGGTAATACACACGGATCGTGCCGTCCGCGGGCATGTAGTTCCACTTCATGCAGCGTTTTATCCACTGTATCCTGTCTTTTTGAGATGGTAGCCACTGGTTTGAATAACACCCTGAAGTAGATGTCTTCACCATTGCTGATGCCGCCCTGGATGCCTCCTGAATTGTTGGTGCGTGTCGTAATCCTGTCTTCTTTCCGGACGAAAGAGTCATTCATCTCCGAACCTTTCAGTGATACTCCATTAAATCCTTTTCCGTAGTCGAAGCCATGCGAAGCATTGATACTCATCATGGCAGCAGCTAATCGTGCCTGTAACTTATCGAAAATCGGTTCACCCCATCCTACGGGTACGCCCGTGATGACACAGGAAATGATGCCGCCGGTAGAGTCGCCGTCTTTTTTCAGCGTGGCAATATAGTCTATCATCTGCTGTGCAATGTCGGGTTGTGGGCAGCGGACAATATTGCTTTCAATCAGTGATAAATCAGCCGTATCGAGGGTTTGCGTCATGGCAATGGGTCCAACCTGCGAAGTAAACGCGCGAATATCAACCCCGACCTGCCGCAACACCAATTTGGCAATGGCACCGGCAACCACCCGGGAAGCGGTTTCTCGCGCAGAACTGCGTCCACCTCCCCGGTGATCACGGATACCATATTTTTGCTGATAAGTATAATCGGCATGTGAAGGTCGGTAAACTTCTTTCAGGTGGTCGTAATCTTTGCTGTGCTGATTCTGATTCCAGATAATAAAGGCGATAGGCGTTCCGGTGGTTTTCCCTTCGAAAACGCCCGATAAAAATTCAACTTTGTCATCTTCTTTTCTGGGCGTAGCAATGGCCGATTGTCCCGGTTTGCGCCGGTCGAGTTCCTGCTGGATAAATGCTTCGTCCAGCTCGATTCCCGGCGGACAGCCATCCACGATACCCCCGATTCCTTTGCCGTGAGATTCGCCAAAGGAAGTGAAAGTAAACAGTTTACCGATTGTATTAGACATGATTTGTTGTTTATGATTCTATCCGATTAATGGCATCCGCAGCCTGAGCCACATCCGCATCCACCAGCTTCCTCATCTGAACCACAACCGCAGTCGTCTCCACATCCACAGCCTCCGTTGCCACCCAACAGTTCAACCAGTTCTTTTTCTGATGATTTCCGTACTTCCAGGATAGAGCCTTTGAAATGAAGATTTTCTCCTGCGAGCGGGTGATTCAGGTCAACCTTTACATGGGTGTTGGTGATTTCGACTACCTGAGCATTCAAATGATTCCCTTCTGAGTCCATCAAAGGTACAATATTTCCTGCAAATATAATTCTTTCGTCTAATTTTCCTTCAATCTCAAAGATAGAACGATCCAAATCCAGGATGTTTTCATCTAAATACGGCCCATACGCTTCATCCACCGGAATAGTGAACTCAAATTTGTCGCCTTCTTCGAGACCAAACAGATTTTCTTCAAATTTTTGCAGCATCATGCCCACCCCATATACAAATTTCATGGGTTGTTCACTTGTCGCTCTTTCCATTAATTCCATTTCTCCTTCGTTTTCTCCATCAACGAATAATTCATATTCCGTTGCTACAAATTTGTTGTCGGTAATTTTCATTTTTTGATGTTTATATTTGTTTTTATTGTCCCCGGTCTCCGGTCTGCGGTTTTTTTTCTGACCGGCGACTGGCGATTTTTCTTATAACTCAATACCACGTAATATTGTTCACTCCATATTCACTTCTTTTATCGTATTTCAGATCCGACAACATGCTGGCATTTACGCCGATATGAAAATTGTAGGATTTATAAGTCCCAAAGGGAACAATGCTGGCTGACATGTTCCAGCAGTGCAGGCTCCGGTTGACTGAAATGCTGGTGTATGTAAATTGTTTTGCTTTGAAGTCATAGGATGAATTACCACTGATACGCCAGTTGGGCGTAAGCGTAATACTGCCGTTCAAACTGAGGTTATGGGTGAAATCCATCTCGTATTCCATTTTATCTTTGTTGAAAATATTCGTGTTGCCATACCGCACCGAATAGTTAATGCTGAAACTCCAGGGTATGGTTACCTTGGCGTAACCATCTTCGCTTACCATAACTTGTTGTTTATCTTCACCCTTTTTCGGATTTCTTTCTCCTATTTGCAGGTTATCGGTTATTAATTCCTGTCCTTCGGATGCTAATGTTTCTTTCTTATCGCCAGATGAAGATTCAGTGTCTTTTTTGCCAAATAATTTGTTGAATGTATCGTTGCTGAAAGTGTAGCTGTAAGAGGTACTGGTGCCCTGGAATCTCGGGAATTTACCATTGTTCCATCTTAACTGATTTACTCTGACGGGATTACCTGAACTGTTGAGTGCGAACATATAAGGGTCGAAACTGGTACTCAAACTTAAAGAATAACTTTCCGATAATTTAAGGCGGAGACTGGCTGAAAAATTCGACCACTGCATGGAGTCGGCAGCCAAATTATAACTTCCTCCGATATTCAGGTTGTCGATAAGGCTGATTTTTTTGAAAGGATTAGTTCCCGTCGTGTCCTTGTCGTTTCGTACTTTCATTTCGAGGTTGTTTCCAAGAGAAAAATTGATGCTTCCCGATTTTCCCCTTCCGGGAGTTCCATAAAGAGCACCTTCGAATTTTGAATATTGAACTTCGGTATCGGTGAATACATCCGGGTTCCCGGAGCTCCTGACGCTTCGTGTGTAAGAATCATAATAACCCCACATGGGGTCACCAAAGTCAGGCGTATAACCAAATCCTATGCTTGGGGTGATGACGTGCCGGATGCGGTCGATTTTATCTCCGAAAATGGCACGCGAAGGAAGGTAAAAACCATAAAGTTTAGTAGAGGCCGAAACACCCATATTGAAGTCAAATACCCGGTAGAAACCATCGGTGGTATCTTTAACTTCCCTTTGTGCATTAGTATCCCAGTATTTCTCAATAGAACGTAAATACCATCTTTCTGTATAATTGAAACTGGGTGATATGTTGATGAATTTCAGTACATTGAAACTGGCTGAAACAGGAATGGCATGTCGCATACCGTTTTGCCAGTCACGGGTAAAAGATGATTTCAGCAGTTTATTTTCTTTGGTTTGAATGCTGTTCGCAAAAGTCCCTGAATAAGACATCGAGATTTTCTCGTACCACCGTTCTTTTCCCACGGGATTTTTTCTTTTTAAAGGATAAAAACGGCTGTAAGCAATGTTGACATTTGGTAAACTCATGTTGATGGTCGAGTCTTTGGTTCGCTGGTTGATGTTTACACTTCCCGACAGACTCAGGGAAGGCAGGTTTGGAAAGCGTTTGGTAAACGAAACACTCGAACTTTTCGTGTTTTCGGAGTTTAACTCCGGACGATAGTAAGAGTTTACGTTGCTCCTGTTGTAGCCGCTTGTTGAAAAGTTTACGCTTGACGAGAACGTAAAATTCGGATTTGCTTTCTGATCTTGCGAATGCGACCAGCGAATACTCATGTTATTGGCTTGGTTGTAGTCGGGTAACCCTTTTTCTCCGGTAACATCTTCCCGGTAGTTGATACTCAAGTTTCCCCTGTACTTGTATTTTTTTACATAACTAGAGGTAGCTGATAAAGCCCAGGTACCCTTGGTGTAAATATCGCCTTTCAGTTCCAAATCCATGTAGTCGTTGATGGCAAAGTAATAACCTCCGTTGGTCAGACCGAACCCCCGGGTCATCTCATCCGTAAAATTAGGCATCAGTACACCGGAAGAATATTTGCTCGTGAAAGGAAAGAAGCCAAAAGGCAATGCGATGGGTAAAGGTACATCTGCAATCACTAAATGAGCCGGACCTGTCACAACATATTTTCCCGGTTTGACTTTTCCTTTCGAAATATCCAGGTAAAAATGAGGATGTTCGTGATCTTCACAGGTAGTATATTTTCCCCCAATCATGCAAAAAATGTCGTCCGGTGATTTCTTGGTCTGTTCGCTGATGATGTATCCTTCACCTTCTTGTGTCACTACATGACGGATATATCCTTTTTTCGACCTGAGGTTATAACGCAACTCTTTTGAATTATAAGAAGCTTCTCCCTCACTAAAAACCGGTTCACCAATTATTTCACCTTCTTCGTTTTCTGTGCCTTTTGCATAAATAAGGCTGCTGTCAATCTTGACTTTAACAAAATCGGCTTTCAGGTTAATCGATTGATAATTAATTTCGGTTTCACCATGCAGGAAAGCTGTCCCATTGCCCAACAGTACAATGGAGTCGTTAGCATGGTATTTGATGACGTCCTCAATCTGGTTTGGTTTTTGAGAAGAGTATGCCGAAAATGAAAAAGCCATCATACAAAAAAGTAAAATGACTATTCTGATAGAGTTAGAAATCAGTTTGTTGTAAAATTTCATTCGGTCTGTAACGACATGTTTATCAAGGTGCAAAATTAGTCAAAAAAAGGTAGCAGATAGACTAAATAACTTTTTTTTATAATAAATTTGAAATATTACCGCTACGTTTACGGTTTAAACAGGATAAAATCGTACTTTTGCATAGCTTTATTGTGAGTTAAATTCAATTTTTATATGCCTATGGAGTTTAATAGTCCGACAAAGTACCTTGTTTTTTTGCTGTGTGCTTTTCTTTTGTTCTCTCCTGTTTCAATGTATGCACAAAAAAAGGATTTTGTCCTGGTGCTCGATGCCGGTCACGGTGGACGAGATCCTGGTGCTATAGGCAGAATATCCAAAGAGAAAAACATTAATCTTACTGTCATCAGGATGGTGGGAGACCTGGTTGAAAGGAATATGCGTAATGTGAAAGTGGTATATACGCGTAAAACAGATGTTTTTATCCCTCTTGAACAACGAGCATCTGTAGCAAATGAAAATCATGCCGACATGTTTATTTCTGTGCATGTTAATTCAGCTAAAAGCAAATCTGCCTATGGTGCGGAGACTTATACGCTCGGTCTTGCGAAAACACAAGCCAACCTGGATGTCGCCATGGCAGAAAATGCGGTGATTTTACTGGAAGATGACTATCAGACGCGTTATAAAGGTTTTGATCCTAATTCAGTGGATTCTTATATTATGTTTGAGTTTATGATGGATAAATACCTTGACAACAGCATTTCTTTCGCGACCTATATTCAAAATCAGTTTGTCGGTGCTGCAAAAAGATACGACAGAGGTGTCCGTCAGGCCGGATTTTGGGTGTTGCACCGGTCTGCCTGTCCGAGTGTCCTTATCGAATTAGGATTTATCTCAAATTACAATGAAGAGCTTTATCTTGCCAGTACAACCGGTCAGCGTGAAATGGCGCATGCAATTTATAATGCTTTTGTAAAATATAAGAATAACCATGACAGAAAACTGGGATATAACCACGCAGCAGATAATAAGGAAGTTGCCGTCTCAACGCCTGTTCCAGCCGAAACAACTGCTGCTATCGCCATGGAACAGGAGCCCGCAACGGCAGAACAATCTCGACAGGCTCCTGCTAAACAGATGCAGGAAACTCCTGATCAACCGGTTTTTAAGCTGCAGATTATGACTTCTGCAAGCAAATTGAAACAGAATGATGCGGGTTTAAAAGGTCTGAAAGACTTGGATTATTATCAAGAGGGTGGTCTTTATAAATATACGGTAGGCGCTGATACCGATTACAACAAAATCAATCAGACCAGAAAAGAGTTAAAAACAAAATTTCCGGATGCATTTATCATCGCTTTTGTAGGAGATAAAAAAATTCCGGTGAATGAGGCATTGAAAATTTTAAACAGATGAAAAAAATAACGTTATCCAAAGAAGTACGGGTCGGAATTATGACCATTGTGGCGATATTCATTTTGTATTTCGGGCTGAATTTCCTGAAAGGAGTAGATATTTTCAAACCGGTTGACTATTACCTGGCAACCTACAAAGAAGTAGATGGACTGGTTCCTTCCTCACCGGTTTATATTAAAGGATATAAAGTAGGACAGGTAGAAGAAATCCAATATGATTTTCAGAAAGAAACTGCTTTCACGGTAAGAATATCGGTGAGCAACGATATCCGGATACCTCAGGGTTCGGCGATGGAATTATTCGACGATGGTCTGATGGGAGGAAAAGCCATCCAGTTGGTGTATGCTCCACAAACAACTCCTGTTCTCTTTTGTGAATCAGGCGATACGCTTCTGTCGCAAACAGGCGCAGGTTTACTCGATCAACTTGCAGGTGGTTTGATGCCTAAAATAGAAAACATTACGAATCAGGCAGATTCGCTTCTTCGTTCGGTACGTTTGCTCGTCGATGGCGGGAGCGTGCAAAACAGCCTGAGTTCTATTGAAAAAACCACGGCCGATCTGGCAGTAAGTTCTTCCGCACTGAAAAAAATGATGCAGCAAGATATGCCACTGCTTATCCAAAATGTACAGGGACTCACCAGTGATTTTAAAATTGTCAGTGGAAACCTGAAAAAAATTGATTTTGCTTCAACATTTCAGAACATAGATGTGACAGTCAGAGATCTGAATCAGATTACCCGGAAAGTGAATGATGGAGAAGGAAGTGTTGGACTTTTACTGAACGATAAGAGCTTGTATATGAACCTTGTAAATGTAACAAATAGCGCCGATGAACTCTTAATTGACCTCCGGAACTCACCCAAAAGATACGTTCATTTTTCTTTATTCGGATCCCGTGAAAGGTAGGCTTTTCTTTAAAGTCATTCTAAATAGCTGCTATTTATTTTTTTTTGTAGCTTACTGTTTTTGCATCGATGAATGCCCGTTTAGTCAGGACTTTGAATGAAACTAAGGAAGCAAAACGTAAAAAAACTTTTAAATTGTTAATTTGCTTATATTCAATTGTATCATAATGATATTTTGACTATGTTGCTGAATATCAGATGTATTTTGTAATTCACTGATAATTAGAAGGATGTGAAAGGTAAAAATACCCCTAAAAATAACTCCGTTTTTTTATATCAAAAAACTTTCTGAAATTTGTATCTCTGCATGTAGTGAAGAAAAAATCACACGCTTATATGCGAATAAATATTATCATTTCAAAAAGAATTTTTTACAATAGAATCGCTGTTTTTTATTAACGTATAATTATGATGTCTCATTTACCTGAAAAATTGTGGAGCAAGTGCCTGGAAGTAATAAAGGATAATATTAGTGAAGCATCGTATAATACGTGGTTTGTTCCCATTATTCCCTTGCAGTACGAAAAAAATATTTTTGTGTTGCAGGTGCCCAGTCAGTTTTTCGTTGAATACATCGAAGAAAAGTATATCGATTTATTGCGTATGACTTTATACCGGGTTGTGGGGAACGGAACACGCCTTGAATATCGTGTGCTGATAGATCAAACGACCGGAACTGGAACCCGTATTCCGAGTGAGGGAAATGAGAAGAAGCCGGGTTCAGTTGCTACACCATCTAATTACATCAGTCCTTATCACAAACCAAGGTTGCCGGAAATTGATCCCCAACTTAATCCATCGTATAATTTCAATAACCTGATTGAAGGGAAGAGCAATAAACTTGCACGTACAGCGGGTATCAGCATCGCCAACGAACCAGGGAAAACCATTTTTAATCCTTTGTTTGTTTATGGCCAGTCAGGCGTCGGCAAAACTCATTTGGCTAATGCCATTGGAGTAATGACTAAACAACTTCATCCTGAGAAACGTGTGTTGTATGTTTCATCCAACACGTTTCAAATTCAATATACTGATGCGGTGCGGAGTAATTCGGTAAATGATTTTCTAAATTTTTACCAGACTATTGATGTGCTGATTGTGGATGATATTCAGGAACTGGCAGGCAAAACAGCTACACAGAATACCTTCTTCCACTTGTTTAATCACCTGCATCAGACAGGGAAACAACTGGTGTTGACATCCGACCGTTCACCTCTGGTATTGGTGGGGCTCGAACAAAGATTGCTTACCCGTTTCAAATGGGGACTCTCTGCTGAAATAGAAAAACCTGATTTTGAACTCAGAAAAGCTATCCTGGAAAATAAGATTTATCGCGACGGACTTGAGATTTCTGAAGAAGTGGTTGATTACATAGCACATAACGTTACGGATAATGTGCGCGATTTGGAAGGTACGCTAGTGTCATTACTTGCGCATTCGACGTTGGCGAATATTGCTATCGACCTCAAACTAACAGAGAAAGTAGTAAGCCGTATTGTGAGCATTACGCCAAGAATTAATACCGTGGAAAAAATCAGGGATGTTGTGTGCGATTATTTCTCTCTTTCTGTGGATGCTATTTCGACGAAAAGCAGGAAAAGAGAAGTGGTTCAGGCTAGGCAGATAGCGATGTATCTTTCAAAGCAAATGACAAAAAATTCACTTTCTTCTATCGGTAGCCTGATCGGGCAACGCGACCATGCTACTGTTCTGCATGCCTGTAAGATTGTCGGCGACCTGATGGAGATCGATAAAAACTTCCGGAACAGCGTAAGGGAGATTGAGGAGAAGTTGAAAGGTTAGTGGATAGTGGTCAGTGGATACAAGTAAATTTATTGATAGCGAATAATCAGAAATGGTTATTCGTTTTTTATTTCATATTGGCCAACATAATTTCACTAACCACTAACCAACTAACCTTTAATAGCTATTCGCTTTCCGTTATAAAGTTTGTCCCCGAAATTGTTCTTATTTCGGGGAAATATATTATTTTTACATCCAAATTAAAAACAAAATGTTATGGTTTATAAATTTACCCTACTTTCTGATGAAGCAGATAATTTTGTGCGTGTTATTTCTATTGACTCAGAGGCTACTTTCCTTGATTTGCACAATGCTATCCTGGATTCGGTTAGATTTGAGAAAAATTTGCTGACGACATTCTTTCTGTGTTCTGATGATTGGGAAAAAGGACAAGAGGTTACCTTGGTTGAAATGGAATCCAGTTCAGAATATGATAATCTTGTGATGGATAGCACGAAGTTGGAAGAGCTGCTTTCTGACGAAAAACAGAAATTGCTGTATGTTTTTGACTTGATGTCAGAAAGGTCGTTTTTTATGGAGCTGACTGAAATCATTCCGGGGATCAGAATGAATAAACCGGAATGTGTTTTATCAAAAGGAGAACCTCCTGTGCAAACAATATCTGAAGAGAATATGGTTGCCGGAGCCAAGTTGAATATTGATGAAAGCTTTTATGGAGATGAAGATTTTGATGTTGACGAATTGGATGAGGAAGGTTTCGGAGATATGAATTTTGATGATAGCAGCTTATTTAATGACGACAAATTCTGATTTTACATCAATACATACAACAATTCAACCTACTTTGCTTGTTTTACTTGGCCCGACCGGAGTGGGTAAAACAAGTATCAGCCTTAGTTTAGCCAAACATTTTCATGCTCCGGTAATTTCTTCTGATTCACGTCAGATTTACCGGGAGTTAAAAATCGGTACAGCTGCTCCTTCAGAGAAAGAACTTGCGCAGGCTGAACATTTCTTTATCGGTACACATTCTATTTTTGACGCATATAATGCCGGGCAGTACGAATTGGATGTGATTTCGCTGCTGGATAAGTTTTTTTCTAAACATCCTGTTACCTTGTTGGTGGGTGGTTCGATGATGTACATTGATGCGGTTTGCAATGGATTCGATAATATCCCATCTGTGGATGCCCAAACCCGTACCTACTGGCAGGAAGTTTATGCGGAAAAGGGACTTCAATTTATACAACAGGAGCTAAAACGATTAGATCCGGAACATGTGGGACAGGTTGACATGCTGAATTATAAACGGGTGTTGCATGCACTTGAAATTTGTAGCATAACAGGAAATCCTTATTCTGAGTTGCGAACGGGGACAAAAAAACAACGTGATTTCAATATCCTTAAAATTGGGCTTAATCTTCCCCGCCCGGAATTATACGAACGGATCAACCTGCGGGTGGATATTATGATGCAAAATGGTTTGTTGGAAGAAGCCCGGAAGTATCATCCATATAAACAGCTGAATGCGCTGAACACGGTAGGTTATAAAGAACTGTACGAATACATGGATGGGAAATGCAGCTTGGAAGAAGCCGTGCAAAAGATCAAACAGGATTCCCGCAGATACGCAAAACGTCAATTGACCTGGTTTAACCGTGACCAGGATATTCATTGGTTCCATCCGGATGAAACCGAAAAGATTATTGATTTCATTGAAAACCAGCTCCATTAAGAGCAAAATAATAAACAATGGAATTTCAACTAAGCTCCGTCAGAAGCTATTGATTTGTAGAACTTAAGATTTATAGATCCCATGTCAGCCAGATTAATCATTTTAGGTGCAGGTTCTGCGCTTCCAACGCGGAATAATTTCCCAACATCGCAAATTCTGGAGTTGCGGGAAAAGCAGTATATGATTGATTGTGGTGAAGGAACCCAAATTCGGATGCGGCAGATGGGATTGAAAATCAACCGGCTGGGACATATTTTCATCTCGCACTTGCATGGCGACCATTGTTTCGGACTGATCGGACTGATCTCTTCTTTCGGTATGCTGAATCGTACTGCTGACTTATATGTACACGGTCCGGCCGGAATTGCAACGCTGTTTGAACCCCAACTCCGTTTTTTTTGTGAAAATTTGTCTTTTAATGTCTTTTTTGACGAATTTCACACGAATAAGCACGGATTGATTTATGAGGACCGGTCAGTTGAGGTGTTTTCTATCCCTCTTAAGCACCGTGTACCATGCAGCGGTTTCCTCTTCAGGGAGAAAATAAAAGAGTGCCACATCATTCGGGAAATGATCGATTATTATCAGGTCCCGCTATCTCATATCAATTTGATAAAGAAAGGAGCCGACTTTATTACGAAGGAGGGTGAAACCATTCCCAACCAGGTGCTTACAACAGACCCTGATAAGACTTTATCCTATGCTTACTGTTCCGATACTGCCTATTCAGAAAAAATAATTCCCTGGATCAGGGGTGTTGATTGGCTCTATCATGAAGCTACTTTTTCCCGGACAGAAGCTGTCAGAGCAAAAATAACCATGCACAGTACAGCTGAACAGGCTGCCAGCATCGCCTTGAAAGCTGGTGCTGCCAACCTGATTCTTGGTCATTTCTCTGCCCGGTATAGCAATCAGCAAATGTTGTTACAAGAAGCCAGGACTATTTTTGACAATACAGTACTCGCAGAGGATATGAAAACCTTTGAACTCTGATTCTCCAACGTCCTCCCTCAGTTCGTTGATAATTAGATGTTGTAGGCGACTGTTATTAGTTCGATATTCTCTTGTTTAACGTGTAATTTCAGTCGCCGGAAACTGTTCTGAAAGCAAAAGAAATTCATACAAGTCTGGTGTCTATTTTTTTGTTGTGATCAGGATTACCCCATTGACAACAGCACGCTCACCATAGTTGCTTTGAATAAAGGTTTTATTTTCTTCTGTAGGTTTTATTACCTCAACTTTTTCAATGTCAGCAGGATTAACAGCAGAAAGATTAAAACCTTCAGATTTTACTTCTCCATCAACAACAATTACAGGTTGATTAGGAGGGTTGATGCTGGGATTCCCCGTTTTTTCTTTGTTATCTAATTTAAAATTGAGAGGCAAGGTATATTTAACCCTCACTTTTTTCCCTCTTTGCTCTCCGGGTATCCAGTTGGGCATGGCTTTTATTACACGTATGGCTTCTGCATCCAGAGAAGGGTCAGCGCCTCTTACGATTTTTACATCAGAAATAGAACCGTCACGGTTAACCACAAACTGGCAAATGACACGTCCCTGGATGTTACTTTCCTGTGCTTTTAACGGATATTTGATGCTATTCGACAGATAACCGAATAACTCTGCATCACCACCCGGGAATTGTGGCATTTTTTCAACCACTATGAAAACAACATCATCTTCTTTTACAGGAGGGGGAGGAGGGGGCGGAGTTTGTTGTGTTTTCAGCTCTTTTATAGCTGAGGGTGGCGGTGGAGTTTGCTGTGTTTGCTGTTTCTTTACAGCTTCCTTCGCTGAATTTAGCATGCTTTCTGCATTGCTCGAAATAATAAGCGCTGATACGAGCGGTAAAATCAACAGGTATTTCAGCATGCCTGTTTTCGGTGTTTTTTTCTGATTCATCATAGTAATTCTTTTTTTTAAGGGTGAAACATTGAAATTGTTAGTAAGTTTGATTTCCGGTGATTGATACGCTAATCGAATCAAATGATATTGATAGCTCTTTGCATCGATACCCGATTCGATAACCTGATTGTCAGCAAGAAACTCAAGATTGTGTCTTATTTCTTTTTTTACGAGCCATGACGCCGGGTTTATCCAACAGATGATTGTCATACATTCTCCAATTAGCACGTCAAAACTATGTAATTGTCCTACATGGGTACGTTCGTGTGCCAGAATTTCTTTGGCTTCGATAGCAGTATGCAGTGCCGGGTTCATGTATATCCTGTTGAAAAATGAAAAGGGAGCAATTTCTTTATTGACTTCAATGACTTCTGTCTGTTCAATCCATATTTTTTTACCATGCAAATTAATTCTGATGATGGATATCAATTGTACAAGTAATCTGATAAGAAGAAAACCTGAGATTAAGGCATACAACAGGTATAGAGTTGTTGAGAAATTAATTTTGGATGGTTCGTTGGCTGTTATGGTGATTTCCTGTAACAGTACGGAATAGTTGTTTATCATGTCCTGAACAGGTACACTTTGGTGCATCCATTTAGTGATTGAAAACAAAGGGTATGTAAATGAAACCAGGATACTTCCCAACAAGTAGAATCTTCGAAGTTTCCAAAGTGTGTCGCCGACAAAAAATAACCGGTAAAACAAGTAAAACAGGGCTATCGCGATGTTAACTTTAATAAAATAAATAATCAGGGGATTCATTTTTTCTCAATTAATTGAATGATTTCTTTCAATTCATCAGCTGAAATTTTTTGTTTTTCAACAAAAAAACTTACCATTTCTTTGTAGGAGTTCTCAAAATAATTCCGGACTACCCCCGAAAGGTATTTTGATTTGTATTCGCTTTCCTCTATGGCCGGACTATATTCGTAGGTATTTCCATAGGCTATTGATGTGAGGTAACCTTTTCGCTTCAGGTTTTTTACAATAGATGCCACAGTAGTATAAGGAGGACGTGGCTCAGGCATTTTTTCAATGAAATCTTTGATGAATCCCTTTCCTTGTTGAAAGATGATTAACATCAATTCTTCTTCTTGATGTGTCAGTTTTTCCATGTTCTTATGTCGAAAATAAATTGTTTTGAATGAATGCTTTACGAATACATCGCAATATTACGAAAAGCTCGTAGATAT
Source organism: Paludibacter sp. (assembly GCA_028703105.1). Taxonomy (GTDB): domain Bacteria; phylum Bacteroidota; class Bacteroidia; order Bacteroidales; family Paludibacteraceae; genus Paludibacter. The sequence goes on from JAQVNN010000031.1 coordinate 17,410, forward strand.
AAATCAAAATGATGTATTTTTTAACATAATTTATGTTTTCAGGAGCATCGAAGAGGGAACTCCTCACCAGGTTAGTGAGGACAGAGCGTAATGCCATTTAACACCAGCTATAGGCGCGCTACACTTTTTAGTTATAGGATGTTATAATCTGATTTTTTATTTTTCTTTCTTTTTTTTCAATACCTCAATGGCTTTATTTACGGTTTCATCATCTATAAACAGAATAGGGAAGAAACCCGGATCACCGAGGATATTCCTGGAAATATAAGCCTTTAAGTGCGTCAGGATAAAGTTCTCAGATTGTTTGATTTCTTTTGGAACTGCTTTCACACCTTTATCTTCGGCATAGGCAACAAACTCCTGCAACAGATTCTGGCTGTCAAGGTATCCGACCATTGCTTTCCAGTCCTTATATTTGCTTAGTTGTTGCCTGTTTTTATCGGTATAAGCAAATGCAAACTGATACAGATGTGCATAGTTTACTACCTTGTTGAGATAAGGCGTAAACTCGGTTGTGTCGCGTGGAATGAATATGTCGGGCATGATGCCTCCGCCACCATAGACCGTTCTTCCTGAACGCGTTTTATATACCACGGTGTCAGCCTGTTGAATACTGTCGCGGGTATAAAACTCTCCATGCAGGAAACGGTTGTAAATATCCATGTTGTAATCTTCATTATTCCCGTTTTGGTAGGGTTTCTGAATACTTCGACCGGAAGGGGTGTAATATTTGGCCACAGTTAACCGGATAGCTGAACCGTCGGACAAAGGTTTTTGTTGCTGAACCAACCCTTTTCCAAAGGACCTTCTGCCGATGATTGTTCCCCTGTCATTATCCTGAATTGCTCCGGCAAAGATTTCACTTGCCGAGGCTGAAAACTCATCAATAAGTACCACAACCGGATTGTTGATACAGCTACCTGACCCATCGGAATTAGCATCGAAACGTGGATATGATTTTCCTTCTGTATATACAATGAGTTGTTTGGCCGGAAGGAATTCATTGATCATAGAGATTGCACGGTCAAGATAACCGCCACTGTTTTCGCGTAAATCGATGATGAAGCTGGTTGCTCCTTCTTTTTTTAGTTTCGCGATGGCAGTGAGAAATTCAGAATAAGTTGTTTCTCCGAACTTGTTTACCTTGATCAGTCCCGTTGTCGGCGCTACCATGTAGCTGATGTCAATGGAACTTACCGGTATTTGCCCGCGTGTAATGGTGTAGCCGAGCAATTCTTTTGTGCCCTGGCGCTTGATGCCGAGCTTAACCTTCGTGTTAACCGCTCCCCTGAGTTTTCGAAGTACTTTTTCGTTGGTGATGTTTTTTCCGCTGAAAACCGAATCATCCACCATGACAATCCTGTCGCCTGCTAATAATCCTGCTTTTTCAGAAGGGCCTCCGCTGATAACCGAGATAATCATGATGGTGTCGTTTTGAATATTAAACTGAACGCCGATACCGGAAAAACTGCCTTCGAGTTCGTTGTTCACGATTTCAAGGTCTTTTGCAGGAATATAAACCGAGTGTGGATCAAGTTTGGCAATCAGTTCAATAGCCATTTCTTCAGTCAAGTTGTTGATATCCACGGTGTCAACATAATATTCATCAATAAGCTGTAAAAGCTCCGAAATCTTATTGTCAGATCTTGAAATATTATGAAAGATGTCACTGAAAGTATTGTCAAAATGCTGATAATGACGGGAGGAAATAAGATTCCCCAATAGAATACCGCTTATCAGCGCAACCAGCACAATGATAACCAATGATAGATTTTTTTTCTCCATTTTCGATGTTATTTTCTGTGAATTTTTACTTATTCCTGATCGGTTTTAAGTAGTTCGACTTTAATAAGCTCAATTTCAATTCCCGCCTGTTTGAGTAACTCTACGCCGTCCATGATGCGGTATTCTTCACCATAAACCACCCGTTTAATTCCTGCCTGGATAATCAGTTTAGCACATTCGATGCAGGGGGATGCGGTGACGTATAAGGTGGCGCCGTCGCTGCTGTTGTGAGAACGGGCTACTTTGGTAATGGCATTGGCTTCTGCATGTAAAACATAGGCTTTGGATACATTGTTTTCATCTTCACATTTATTTTCAAATCCGGATGGTGTTCCGTTGTATCCATCGGAAATGATCATTTTGTTTTTAACCAACAGAGCACCTACCTTTCTTCTTTCACAATATGAATTCTCTGCCCATATACGGGCCATACGCATATAACGTTGGTCAAGCAGTTGTTGTTTTTTGTCCATTTTTTATGTCTGCAATCAAACCTGTCAGGATTAATATTCCTGACAGGTTTATGTGTTAAATAATTCCTTTGCAAATTCCACGAGGTTAATTCCCGAGAAATTCCCCGATGTCATCAACAAAAGTGCTGTATTATCATAATTCATATTTCTCAGTTTGGCTTGCAGGGCTTCAGTATCGGTGTAAACACTTAGATTGCTACCGCCGAAAGCTTGTTTGACTTTTTCTGGATCAATGGGTGTCAGTCCTTTGTGTTTAATGACTTCCGGATTGAAATACACAAAAGCAACATCAGCCTCTTCCATGCAACCGGCATACTGAGGCAGAAAAGAGCCGGTCAGGCTGCTGAAAGTATGTAGTTCCATGCAGGCAATGAGTTTTTTATCCGGGTATTGTAATCTGACGGCATGTACAGTTGTTCTTAATTTTGAGGGTGAATGAGCGAAATCCTTGAATGCAACCGAAGTATCTGTTTCACTTATTTTCTGCATCCGGTTCGATGCGCCCGGGAAATCCGAGATGGCCTTGTTGAACTGTTCTTCTGATACTCCTATCTGTTTGCAAGCCAGTCGTGCAGCATGCAGATTTTGCAGGTTGTGTTCTCCGAAAATTTTGAGCGGGATATTTCCTTTCCGTGTTTTGAGATAAGTAATGCCTTTAATAACTTCATGATCAGGGGTGTTATAAGGAAAAGGAACGATATCCCTGCGGAGTGTTTCCGCGATTTTATTCAATTCAGTATCTCCATCGAAATAGATAAAGCGTCCCTGCATCTCCATCAAATCAACGAATTTTTTGAACTGTTCAACATATTTTTCAATTGTCGGAAATACATTGATGTGATCCCAGGCAATGCCTGTCAGGACGGCAATATGAGGCTTATAGAGGTGAAACTTAGGACGTAAATCGATGGGTGAAGTCAGGTATTCATCTCCTTCAAACACTGCAATCCGCGACTCGTAAGAGAGTTTTACCATGTTATCGAAACCTTCTATCTGGGCCCCGACCATATAATCAGCCTCCATTTTCAGTTTTTTAAGCACATACAGGATCATGGCGGTAGTAGATGTCTTACCATGACTTCCACCCACTACTATTCTTGTTTTGTTACGGGTTTGCTGGAAGAGATACTCGGGGAAAGAGTATATTTTTAATTTAAGCTCTTTGGCCCGTAATAACTCGGGATTGTCTTCTCTGGCATGCATTCCCAGTATGACAGCCGAGAGATTTTTATGAATTCTCTCCGGAAACCAGCCCGTCTTTTCTGGAAGTAGGTTGTGCTCTTTTAATTTGCTGTAAGATGGTTCAAAAATTTCGTCGTCGGAGCCGGTCACAATATAATCATCTTTTTTGCTGATGGCAATGGCAAGATTGTGCATGGCTGCTCCGCCAATGGCTATGAAGTGTACACGTTGCATATTGATTTGTCAGAATACGGTTTTTATTTAATTTTGTACCGGTTTATATGAACCAACAAAAGTAATAAAAAATAAGGAATAATGTGTATTATATTACTTTTGGAAGTTAAGAAGTTAAGAATTTAGTAAACAGTAAATTAAGAAGAAAATGAAAATAAATAAAATTGAAGCGGGACATTTTAATGCAGATGGAGGAGCCTGTTTCGGCGTAGTTCCCAAAAGGGTCTGGAAAAAACGGTATCCTTGTGATGAAGATAATTTTTGTAAGCTGACGATACGTTGTTTGCTTGTTGATACAGGGAATAAGAAGATATTAATTGATACCGGAACCGGGAATAAACAAAAGGATTACCTCCGGTTTTACGGAATAAAGAAAATTGTTGATTTTGAGATGGC
>JAQVNN010000117.1 GCA_028703105.1 Paludibacter sp.
ATATTTTACTACTCGGTATTATTATTCTTTTACAAAAGCAGTAAGAGTGAGTTTGGTATGTAGATAAGTATAAGAAATATTGAAAACCTTTCTCACTCGATGTGAGAAAGGTTTTTTCATTTAAAAACACATGGATTATGGACAAACTTTTTATTTTTGACACAACCCTCCGCGATGGGGAACAGGTCCCCGGATGCCAGTTGAACACAGTAGAAAAAATTCAGGTAGCCAAAGCGCTGGAGCAACTGGGTGTGGATATTATCGAAGCGGGATTCCCCGTGTCAAGTCCGGGTGACTTCAATTCTGTAGTTGAAATTTCCAAGGCAGTAACATGGCCAACCATTTGCGCCCTTACACGCGGCGTGCAAAAAGATATAGAAGTTGCAGCAGAAGCCTTACAATATGCTAAAAAGAAAAGAATCCATACAGGTATTGGAACATCTGACTATCATATCCAGTACAAGTTCAATTCAAACCAGGAAGAAATTCTAGAACGGGCTGTTGCAGCAGTTAAATATGCAAAAAAACATGTGGAAGACGTGGAATTTTACTGTGAAGATGCCGGCAGAACTGACAATGTTTATCTTGCCAGGGTGGTTGAAGCAGTTATCAAAGCCGGCGCTACGGTTGTAAATATCCCGGATACAACAGGCTACTGCCTGCCTTGGGTATATGGCGATAAAATCAAATTTTTGATGGAAAATGTGAGCAATATCCACAAGGCTATCCTCTCTACACATTGCCATAATGATCTTGGAATGGCTACTGCCAACACCATTTCAGGAGTATTGAACGGTGCACGTCAGGTTGAAGTTACTATCAATGGTATCGGTGAACGTGCTGGCAACACCTCCCTCGAAGAAATTGCCATGATTTTGAAATGTCACAAAGACCTGAACATAGAAACAAATATCAATACACAAAAAATATACGGTACCAGTCGGTTGGTTTCCAACCTGATGAACATGCCGGTTCAGCCGAACAAAGCAGTTGTCGGTCGAAATGCATTTGCACATTCTTCAGGCATTCACCAGGATGGTGTATTGAAAAACAGAGAAAGTTATGAAATCATGGATCCAACCGATGTGGGCATCGATAAAAATTCCATTGTATTAACAGCACGAAGTGGCCGTGCAGCGTTAAAACACAGATTGGGCGTTTTAGGTGTTGATGTAGATGGAGAAAAACTCGACAGTATTTATCAGGAGTTTTTGTTGCTTGCTGATAGAAAAAAAGACATCAATGACGATGATGTACTGATGTTGGCCGGCAAGGAAAGAGCGATGAAAGAACGCATCAAACTCGATTATCTCCAGGTTACATCGGGTGTTGGGATTAAACCCATTGCCAGCATTGGTTTGATGATTGCCAATGAAAGATTTGAAGCAGCAGCTTCGGGTAACGGTCCGGTTGATGCTGCAATCAACGCCCTGAAGAAAATCATCAACAGGGAAATGAATTTGCAAGAATTTACCATTCAGTCAATTAATAAAGGGAGTAATGATGTTGGAAAAGTTCACATGCAGGTGGAACACGCCGGAGTGGTGTATTATGGTTTCGGTGCCAATACCGATATAGTAGCAGCTTCAGTGGAAGCCTATATTAATGCCATCAATCAATTTGTAAAATAATATCAAACCATATAAGTCAGGTAGTGACGTATAAGTTTAAAAGAAAAAGAAATAATAACAATAATTATATGAGTAAGACGCTTTTTGATAAAATCTGGGATGCTCACGTAGTATCAACCGTAGAAAACGGTCCCACACAGTTGTATATCGACCGTCATTTCTGTCATGAGGTGACCAGTCCGCAAGCCTTTAACGGTCTTCGTGCACGCGGTCTCAGAGTATTCCGTCCGGAACTGACCACCATGACTGCCGACCACAATACGCCGACTATTGATCAGGACAAACCGGTAAAAGATCCCATTTCACGCAATCAGTTGGATACATTTGCAAAAAATGCGGCAGAATTCAACATGCCACTTTATTATCCGTTGGGACATCAGAAAAATGGTGTTGTGCACATAATCGGGCCGGAAAACGGGTTTACCCAACCGGGTATGACCATCGTTTGCGGTGACAGTCATACTTCTACCCATGGCGCTTTTGGCGCGATTGCTTTTGGTATTGGAACATCTGAAGTGGAAATGGTTCTGGCAACACAATGTGTTTTGCAAACCCGTCCCAAAACCATGCGTATCAACTACAATGGAAAACTTGGAAAAGGCGTTACTGCAAAGGATCTTGCTTTGTACACCATATCTAAATTAACCACAGGTGGTGCTACAGGTTATTTCGTTGAATACGCAGGTGAAGCCATCCGCAACATGACCATGGAAGAACGTATGACGGTATGTAACCTTTCTATCGAAATGGGTGCGCGCGGTGGTATGATTGCTCCGGACGAAACGACATTTAAATACGTAAAAGGACGTGAATTTGCCCCAAAAGGAGCCGAATGGGATAAAAAATTAGCCTACTGGAAAACATTAAAATCAGATGAAGGAGCAAAATTTGACCTGGAACTTGATTTTGATGCTGCAGATATCCAACCGATGATTACCTACGGAACCAATCCGGGTATGGGGATGGGTATTCTCGAATCAATTCCGACTATTGATCAGGTAGATGAGGCCAGTCGCATTTCTTTTCAAAAATCTTTGGATTATATGGGCTTCCAACCTGGTGAACAATTATTGGGAAAACCAATTGATTATGTTTTCCTGGGCAGTTGTACCAACGGAAGAATTGAAGACTTCCGCGTATTTGCCAACTACGTAAAAGGTAAAAAGAAAGCCGACAATGTAGTTGCCTGGTTAGTTCCGGGAAGCTGGGGGGTTGAAAAACAAATTCGTGAAGAAGGGTTGCTCGACATTCTGACTGAAGCAGGTTTCAACCTTCGTCAACCTGGTTGCTCTGCTTGTTTGGCTATGAACGACGACAAAGTGCCTGCCGGTAAATACGCCGTTTCAACTTCAAACCGTAATTTTGAAGGTCGCCAGGGTCCCGGTGCCAGAACCATCCTTGCCGGTCCACTCGTTGCTGCAGCTGCTGCAATTACCGGTAAAATCACCGATCCAAGAGTTTAATTTTTATTCAAAAACAATTGTATGGAAAAATTTGTAACATTAACATCGACGGTAGTTCCACTGCCGATTGAAAACGTAGATACTGATCAGATTATACCCGCCCGTTTCCTGAAAGCTACTAATAAAGAAGGTTTCGGAGATAATCTTTTCGCCGACTGGAGATACAACAAAGATGGTAGTCCGAAAACTAATTTTATTTTGAATAACCCTGCTTATGGAGGTAGTATTCTCGTTGCGGGTAAGAACTTTGGTTCGGGTTCGAGCCGTGAACATGCTGCCTGGGCAATTGATGGTTATGGGTTTAAGGTTGTGGTTTCCAGTTTCTTCGCCGATATCTTCAAAAACAATGCTTTAAACAATGGTGTACTTCCGGTTGTTGTTAGTGCTGAGTTTCTGGCCGAAATTTTTAATGAAGCCAATAAAGATCCAAAACTAACATTAACAGTTGATCTTGAAAATCAAACTATTACTAATAATGCTGATGGAAAATCTGAATCATTCGAGATCAATTCTTATAAGAAGGAATGCTTATTGAAAGGATTGGATGATATTGATTATCTGCTGAGTAAAAAAGAGTTGATCGAACAATACGAGGCATCAAAAAAATAATTTTTCAAATCAGAAACAACGTTTCGATTTAAAACTAAAATGCACAGGCATGATAGAAATAATGGACACCACGCTGCGTGACGGAGAACAAACTTCCGGGGTTTCTTTTGCAACTCCCGAAAAGTTGAATATTGCCAGATTACTCCTGGAAGTCTTACGTGTTGACAGAATTGAAATTGCCTCAGCAAGAGTTTCAGAAGGGGAATATGCCTCTGTTAAAAAGGTAGCCAAATGGGCCAAAGATCATGGACACATCGGCAAAGTTGAAGTGTTGGGATTTGTGGATGGAAAAACATCGCTCGAATGGATTCAGGGTGCCGGGTGTAAAGTTCTGAATCTACTTTGCAAGGGTTCTGAAAATCATTGTAAATTTCAGTTAAGAAAAACTCCGGAAGAACATTTGGCCGATATTAAACAGGTGCTAGCTTATGCACGGGAAATGAATATCGATGTAAATATTTATCTGGAGGACTGGTCGAACGGCATGCGTAATTCTGAAGATTATGTGTTCTTTATGGTCGATAGTCTGAAAGATGAGTCCATTAAAAGATTTATGCTGCCAGACACCCTTGGAATTTTGAATCCCACGGAAACTCATCTATTCTGTCAGAAGATGACTACTCGTTATCCTGAATTACATTTTGATTTTCATGCACACAACGATTATGATCTGGCTGTTGCGAATATTTATGAGGCTGTAAAAACAGGGGTTAAGGGTGTGCATGTAACCATCAATGGTCTGGGAGAGAGAGCCGGGAATGCACCTTTGTCAAGTACAATTGCAGTCATTCATGACCAATTGAAGAAAAAGACAAGAATTGATGAAAGTAAGATAAATACTGTAAGTAAATTGGTTGAATCCTACTCAGGTATCAGGATACCGGCCAACAAGCCTGTTATCGGCGATAATGTTTTCACTCAGGTTGCTGGCATCCATGCAGATGGAGACAACAAACACAACCTGTATTACAACGATTTACTCCCTGAACGTTTTGGGAGGGAGCGGGTTTATGCTTTGGGTAAAACTTCGGGGAAAGCCAATATTCTGAAAAACCTTCAGCAACTTGGTATTGAGCTTGATAATGAAATGATGGCATTGGTTACACAAAAAGTCATCGAGTTGGGTGACAAAAAAGAAATGGTAACCATCGATGAACTTCCTTATATTGTTTCTGATGTAATCAAAAGTGCGCATGACCAACATTTAATCAGGATATTAAACTACAACCTTTCAATTACAAAGGAATTACGTCCAATGGCCAGCGTAAAACTGGAAATAAGAGGTGAAGTATATGAACAGTCGGCTTCCGGTGATGGTCAGTATCATGCCATTTCAAAAGCATTGTACAAAATTTACAAATCATTGAATAAACCCACACCCGAGTTGCTGGATTATGAAGTAGTGATTCCTCCCGGAGGAAAAACAGATGCCATTGTTCAGACCATCATCACCTGGCAGTATGAAGGGAAGACATTTAAAACGAGAGGATTAGATGGCGACCAAACCGTAGCAGCCATTAAAGCCACAGAAAAAATGCTGAATATCATCGAAAGTGGTGATATTCCGATGAAACAATGTTAATTTAAAAAACCATATTAGTCACCTTAGTAAATTTAAGTTTATATAAAAAATATCTAAGTACATGACAAAAATTTAAAAATATCTATATTCGATTGATAATGAGCATTTAGGAGTACTGTAGCGATAAAAGTTAGACCATATTTGAAAAAACTTTTCGCCATTCTTCCATTGTTGAGCA
>JAQVNN010000118.1 GCA_028703105.1 Paludibacter sp.
TTGACAGCAAAAATTTTCAATTCAATACCATTGAATCTGGAGTTGGAATTATTATTGGTGGATTCAAACTTCAATATCCTGGCTGCACCGGAAGCCCAGACTATTCTTGCCGGAGCACCAAATGGCACAGCTGTTGAATCCAATCTCAAAATCAGACTGGCAGACAACCTGGAATCTCTGAAATCACTTAACAAGGTTGTAATGGTATTCAGGGCTACGTCAGATGAAACAGTAGCCGGAACGCCAATTAAACCGGACAACTTTATCAAAGCCGAATTGAAAGCCCGTGTGCTTGGCGGTATTAAAGTTACATTATAACCCTTAACCCATTAAAATGTATCAAGTTATGAAACAGATAAATTTAAAAACGATTATCGGGTCAATAATGATAGCTTTGGCCTTACAAGCAACGAATGCTCAGCTTGTTGCTAAGATTGGTTACTTCATGGATAATGCACCCTATAAACACTTGTTAAACCCAGCGCTTGTACCGGTCAGAGGCTATGTAAGTTATCCCGCATTAGGATCTATTGATTTTGATTTGCAATCAAACCTGGGATTAAAAACCTTTTTATTTCCTGCTGCAAACGCGGGTGATCCGCCACTGACTTTCATGCACGAGGATGTTACTGCAGAACAGTTTCTGAATCAATTGAATCCTGAAAATTATTTCAAGCTGAATCAACGTCTTAGTTTGTTGTCTTTCGGTTTTTACACAGGAACAACTTTCTGGACTTTTGAGACAGCCTCCCGAATCAATGTCGGACTGGATATCCCATATGACTTCTTTGCTTTTTTAAAACAAGGAATGTCGAATGGAAGCGGTAATTATTACGAAATCAACAACCTGAATATTTCATTAGGATTATTAAGTGAAACATCGTTAGGATCTTCATTTTTAGTTGCCGACAATATTCGTGTTGGAGTGAAAGGTAAATTGCTACTTGGAGGAGCCAGAGCAAAAGTTGCCTTCGATCAGGTAACAATTGATATGAAACCTGATAAATGGACTGTTACAGCCAATGGATTAGCCAACCTGTATGTTCCAGGTCTTGAATTCGTAACGAATGAAGAAGGTATCGTTGACAACTTCGATTACAGTTCACCCAATATTGCAGGACTTGGTGTTGGGTTTGATCTTGGTGCTAGTTGGACGCCTATAAAAAATGTCACCGTTTCTGCCGGCATCATCGACCTGGGAAAAATAAGCTGGAACAAAACCTTTAATCGTGTAGCTCGTTCTAATGGAACAGTGGAATTCTCCGGAATGGAAGGAATCAGCCTCAATGATAATCAAGGAGAGGAAGAAGATGATGATACAATGAAAGAAATGATGGAAAATTTCAAAAAAATGGCGCAACTTAAACCGGTTGATGAAAGCGACAACTATGTTGAGAGCCTTACTCCCACCATTAATGCCGGTGTAGAAGCCGGTGTATTGAACAATAAAATCAGCGTGGGATTGCTGTACACCAACAAGATGATTCCAAACAACAACATATCAGAAATTACTGGTATGTTGAACCTGAAGCCTTTCTCCGGCTTCAATCTATCTGCCAGTTATTCGCTGCTGAATGGTGTTGCCGAAACATTTGGGGTAGGTATGGGACTTAACCTGGGTATTGTCAACATATTCATGGCCTGTGATTACGTACCCACCATGTACACGCCTCAGTACATTCCATTATCTAAAGCAACAACGCATCTCCAGGTTGGTTTAACCATCGGGTTGAGTAAGATGAAAGCAAAAAAATAAGCTGGCTTTCACCAAAAAATAATCCCTTTCAAAAAATCCATAAACTCGCCTTTCAGGCTCAAACAGGATGTATTTTTTGAAAGGGATTATTTTTTGTAATGACCAACCACTATAAAATGTTGCTTGCAAGTTCTGATAAGAAGCTTCTTTCTCCTTTGATCAGGTTGATATGCGCGAAAATATCCTGCCCATGCATCCGGTCAATCATATAGACAAGGCCGTTTGAGAACATATCGAGATAGGGCGAATCGATTTGCTGAATATCTCCGGTAAAGACTATTTTAGTTCCTTCGCCTGCACGGGTGATGATGGTTTTAATTTCATGCGGTGTCAGATTCTGGGCTTCATCCACGATAAAGAAAGTTTCACTCAGACTGCGACCCCGGATATAAGCCAACGCTTCTATCACCAACTGATTATTTTTCTGCATTTCTTCTATCAGACGGATTTCTTTTCCCTGATATGCAAAATGATGTTTGATGACGTTCAGGTTATCGAACAAAGGTTGCATATAAGGCGCAATCTTATGTTGCTCGTCACCGGGAAGAAAACCTAAATCTTTATTGGCCAGTGCCACGATAGGCCGTGCCAGCAGAATTTGTTTATACACATCGTGTTTTTGCAAGGCAGCAGCAAGGGCCAACAGCGTTTTACCTGTGCCCGATCTCCCCGTCAGCGCCACTAATTTTACCTCATCATCCAGCAACACATTCATAGCAAAAGTTTGCTCTGCATTCCGGGGTTCAATTCCAAAACATCTTTCTTTGACAATACGCCTTACTTTACCCGTTTGAGGAATATACCTGGCCAGCACACTCGAACGGGAACTTCTCAGCACAAAACAATCCTGTGGTTCAATATCTGAAGAAAACTCAAGCAATTCAACCGAAATTTCACCCTCCAAACCATACAACTGATCAATTAATTCGGGAGGGACATGTTCATAAGTTTCATGGGCTTTGTCGAAGACATTGTGATTGGTAACCTTATCATTGATATAATCTTCCGCATGAATTCCTAATGATAGAGCTTTCATACGTAAATTTATATCCTTAGTGATAAGAATAGTTTTCATATTCTTTTTTTCCTCTTTCAGCTGAAAAGTAGCAGCTAAAATGCTATGATCAGATGTTTTTTCGAGAAAAGCTTTTGAAATCACCTGCGGATATTCGGTGTTGGTCAGAATGAAAATCTTCCCTTTCCCCTCTCCTATTTCTACCCCATTTTTGAACAGTTTTTCATTGGCAAGCAAATCCAGTTCACGCGAAAATTCCCGCGCGTTAAAGTGTATTTGTTCATTTCCTTTTTTAAAATGATCAAGCTCCTCCAGGACTACAATGGGAATATATATATCATTTTCTTCAAAATTGTAAATGCAACGGTAATCGTGTAAAACAACATTAGTGTCCAACACAAAATTCTTCTTTGCCCCCATAAATTTCTTTTTCATTAAATTGATTGTTCCAAAACATTGTTGTCCGGTAAACATTTTATGACATAGATTTCTCCCTTCGGTCGAAATGACAATCAAGACTTTATCTTTTAGGGAGGGGTTAGCTGGCAGCTTAGCCGCCAGCTAACCCCTCCCTTGCATAAATCAATATAAAGAACTGTCGTTCTGAGCATAGCGAAGAATCTAATATTTTTTACCGGACAATAGTGGTTCCAAAAGTAATAAATTTACATGTTTAATATCCAAATTAATGCTGTTAAAATGGCACTTTTAAATTATCGAACAGGGAAATTTTATTGTTTTATGATTTTTTGTGTAAAAACCCGACCTTCCTCATCAGTGAGATGCAATACATACACTTGAGATGGGTACTGTGTCATCGGGATAATAAATTCAGCATCTGTTGTTGTTGTACGAAAAAGTGGTTTTCCGGTCAAATCCGACAAAGCAATACCAAATTGGCTTCCAGGCAGTTGCAGCCTCAATACATCCTTCACCGGATTCGTTACAGTTACATCAGCACACGACAGTTGTTGGGTGCCGAATGGCATTTCCACAACAAGATCGAAGTCGTACATACGTCCTTTATCTACTGGGTCTTCTCCCAGATCGGCATACGTAACCGGGCGCCAAGCATCGGTATAAACCACCCTCATCCTGGTTTTTCCTCCTTTTGCATCAGCGGGTACGGTAATTTCTTTTGAAATATTTAATACTGTCGCACTGTTATCTGATGTTTTATTTCCAATAATAGCAATACGCTCCCCTGCATCGGCAAAATCAAAATCTTGGTTCCAGTCCGCCAATATAATTACTTGACACCATTGCAATCCATCTTGCTGACCGGACAATGCATTAAGATGAAGTGTAAACAACTCTCCTTTTTTAGCGTTCACCACGGTTTCAGTATGATACACATAGTATGATGTTGGTGCAGAAGCAGTTGAATAACTGATATTTGTATTTCCACCAGTAGTTGTAGCTGAAGTTACATAGCGCTCGGGACCCACAGCGCGTTTCTGGCCGGGAACAACATAACCAATCAGATAATCAACTGATGTTACTACACTATTTGCCATCCCCTCTTTTACAGCTATGGCTTTCAAGGTACAGGAATTTTCAAGGATAATAGCTCCGTCATACAGAAAGGCATTTTTATTTGGCATCGAACCATCTAGCGTGTAATAAATTGATGCTCCGGCTGTTGCAGTACTGATAGTAAGGCTTTGAGAAGGAGCATATCTTCCGGCAGGCAGTGACACTTCCGGTTGTGCCACGATGGGAGTACCGGCTACTGTATAACTGTCAACTCCGTTTGTCAACCAGTCCAGTGAAAAATTAAGAAAATACATTTTATAAGGAATTGACTCATCTTCTTCCAGATATACTCCAATTGTTCCGTCGGGTAAAATGGTAACAGATGAATAAGCTGACTGTCCTTCACACAACGTTTTTTTCACCGGCCAGGTCGATGCTTCATCATAACTCATCCACATGGTTACGTTGGTTCGGTTATTTGCATTGGGCAGCGTATGCAAAATACGGTTTTTATCGAAACCATCAAGTGTAGAAGTATAGCGAACGATATCGGCATCGCAGGCATTACCCCAAATTTCAGTCCAACTGTTTTTAGCACCCCAGCTAAGTCCTTTATCGGTAGATGTTGCCCACAAACGATTACCGCTCGTTCGGCTGCTCATCAGTATAGTTCCATCGTTAAGCTCCACAACTTTCGCCTCGTCGCCACCAGCAATGGCACGCGCTGACACACTCCATGAAACACCCTCGTCGTCAGAATAAACGGCGTAGTTATTAAGAACGCCATCTGGCACTTCGCGGATAGCTGCCACGGTCATAATACGTCCATCACGCAAGCACAAACCCTGACCTGACCCAAAGAATAATGCCTCCCAGGTTTTGCGGGTAGGATCAGAACATCCGCTACCATAAAGCTGATCGGTAATATTGGTGGGTACCGACCAGGTTACCCCATTATCGGCACTTGAACTTACATAAGCACGTAAGGGATTTGAAGGAGTAGAGGCGCTTAAACCCGGACCACCAACAAACACAGCCACTAACTTACCGGTTTTTGTTTTAATGATACAAGCATCGCCATAGCCGTTATCATGTCCGGTTCCCAGAGCCACGGTTACAGGTTCCGACCAGGTTTTACCACCATCTGTACTACGACG
>JAQVNN010000119.1 GCA_028703105.1 Paludibacter sp.
CTTTGTGTCGCAGCATATTTTTTGGTTTTGTTTTGCGACATAAAGTTACTGAATATCAGTGACTTTGCCAAATTTGTATGCTGCTTTTTTCTTGTAAATCAGCAAGTTATTTTACTTGCGAAAGTTCAATTAATTAATAATATATCTGAATATTATAATTGTAGTGTTGATAATAATATATTGCAATCTGAAGAGAACGGCTTAAATCTTGAATTGATCTTTAATCTTGCAGCAGATGATAAAATCAAGTGGTTTCAAGATAAATTACCCTTAATAAAGTCAGATGCATTATTAGGACTTAGCTTAAAAGAAGAAAAAGAGAAGTTGGAGAATATTACAAGTACGTTCAAATTCAAGAAGGAATCATATATTTATAATTATAATGAAGAGCCATTTTTAGAAGGAACAAATATTACCGATCAATCAGTCCTAAATAAGCAGAAAATTTTTATTGAAAAAGAAGCCAATTACAATGCTGAGTTTAATTCTATTGTGGCTGAATTTATTTCCAACGAGGCATATCGTTTTGAAAGCAATAAAGATTTTTCCGAGCTAATTGCTTATTTACTACCTGAAGTATTTGGAACGGAAGAAATAGTTGAAGAAAACGTGATTGGTAAAGTTAATAGTCATCTACAAAGAATTAATGACAAAAATAGGGCTTTGAACCAGCGAAAGACTCAACGAATAGTTGATTTACTGGATGAGGTTAAGAGTGCTGTTAGTGGACAAGCTGATATAGTTCGGAAAATAAACCATTTTTTTAATGATAGCGAAAACAGAATTTCTGGAAACTATAGAATGAAGTTAGTAAATACACCCTCAAAACAATTTCCGATTAACTGGCTTTCAGACTTTAAAAAGAAATCTGATTTACAATTGGATATATTTGAGACTTCAATTGCAGGTAAATTATCCACATCTGTTTCAATACAAGAAAAAATGTTACAAGCATTTAGTGAGTTAACTGAAAATCATAATTCTGAAATTACTATAAGTGATCTTTTGAATCCAAATTCATATATGACACTTAATCTTGAAATGCAAAATGCAAGTGGAAAACCTAATAAAGGAAGTACTGGGCAAACCTACGCTGCAATTGCATTGCTATGTATTGCACGATTATCCATTGTAGGGAAAAAAAAACAAGGGATTGAAACTGGTATACGTTTTATGCCAATCGATGAGGCTGAAGGATTGGGTACAAACTTCGACATGTTATACAGTATTGCTCAAAAATACGACTATCAAATTATCACTTTTGCCATAAATCCTCTTGGGCGATATAGTGATCAATATATTTACATACTCCATCGGAATACAGAAACAGAAGACGAAGTAAACTATACGCCTATGGCAATTAGAAGTAAGTTGGATATCAAAGGAAACTTAACTGGCATATAACAGTATGAATAAAGATCTTACATGGCGCATATTAAAAGCCATGCATACACTATACGAAAGCGGAAAAATAAACTCAGCAGTAATTAAAGATGGTCAATTTAAGGCCTTAAAAAGACGAAAACTGATTGATTACCAGCACGGGAATAGTAATTATCTGATAAAGAATGATGGTTACAATCAATATTTTCAAAAGAATTTCTTAGATGATTTCTTAGAATACGAAACATTTCTTCGTAACATTGAACCTGAAGTTGACGGAAGAAAGACATACACTGTAGAAGATATAAAAACATTGATACTTATCTATAATAACAAAGACAACATTAAGAAATCGTTGACTACTCGTCGAACATTTTCAAGTGAGGTATTTAAATATGGAGGTTCAAAGTATTTAGAAACACATCAAGGGCTGGATAAGATTGTGCGTAATATACTAGAGATTGAAGACTTTCCGTTAGAAGATCCCAAGGTGCTTCAATGGAGGTTTGCAGTAGATTGCCTGAATCCGGAATTGATTGTGCTTTGTGAGAATTTGGATTTTCTGAAAAAGCCCAATGAGGCTCGTCATCGTAAAATTGAACTTTGGTATGTTGGAGGTAATAATACGGCTAACATTCATTATATAAGTGATGAGAAACTAAACAAACCGTTATACTATTCATGCGATTGGGATTATCATGGGCTAAAAATTTATTGTCGGATAAAAGATATATTGATGCAGAAAAATAAAAACATAGAGATCCTTTTTCCCTCAAATCTCCAACATCCATTACCTGTTGATTCCCCCAATCATAATAGCCAATGGAATCATTCTTTAGATTTCTCTGGGTTTGACAAAACCTATTTTACTGAAAAAGAAATAAATCTCATCGAACAGCTTATAAAAAAAAATCAATGGATTGAAGAAGAGTCAAACGACCTAGTTGATATGCTTTCCTCTCATATTCAAATTCATGGAATTTAGTTATATACGAAATAAAATACGTTGCTATAAATTGAATTTTCTCCTGAAATCCTGTACGAGCAACTACACTATGCACATCTAAATTATTCCAATGAAGGATGTGCTTGTGGTCAAAGCAGTCATTCCCATTTCATTTAGCCGTGTATCTGCTCGTTCCTCGCAGAACCCTGGCTTTCATTCCACCTCCATTTTTGCTTCCAACTCAGCACCGCACAGCTTCGGGAAATACTCATTTCCATTCCCCAAGCCATTTTCATTCGCTTTTCCTCCCTCTCCTCCGTGAGAGGGTCGGGGTGAGTTGTATTTTTTATCCACTGCGACGTGTTCACCCCTAAAAGCCAAGGTACTTTCAGTCCTTTTTGTTTTCAATTATAATAAGAAATCCAAATACGATTTCCGTCAAAAAAATGTTCACAAAGATAACAGCAATAAAATGAGTCAGTAAAGGTCAGGCACTTCGTGTTTTTGTCACAATCTCCACACTTCCCGCCAGTCGGGTAGTATTCTGACAAAAAACCTTGACAGCCTCAACACTCCGTTTCTCTTCGCTTTTTCTTGCAGTAAGAGGGTGTTTACATTTTCTTTTTCCCCTTAGTCCGTTTTTGCGAGGATGGAGTGTCGGAAGAAGTTGTCACACTCTAATCGTTTGGCTTATGTGTACCTTTAGTTTGAAGTCTTGCAACCAGAAAAAGAAAATCACAAATCCTCATTTCTTTATCCTCAATAAAGGAAATAACAGCAGAAAACCGCTTGTGTCTCCCTGTCCGAATTCCTTTATAATCCAGTTTCAATCCGAAATGGAAAAAGAACAAATCTACTGGCTGTTGTACAGTCTGTGGCAGTCTAAAGCCTTTTATTACTATTTGCGAGGGTCCGTAATTCCGTTTATTGTACCGCGTGATGTAAAAGAATGCCTGGCCGCTGCCATGGAAAATATGGACGCAAATCCCAGGCAGTTTCAAAAAGCCGTGGAAGCTCTCCAAGGTTTGGAAGCTATTGAAAACAAATTCAGACAAAATCTGAAACTCGTTCTGGATGCAAAGCGGATGCTTTTTTTACAAATACCTGTAATGTTAGGCACAAAAAAGCCTCCCCGCCGGGAGGCTTGTCTACTGCAAAGGTTACCACACCATAAAAACAGTAGATTTGAGTATATATTAGTACCTTCTGGGGGGCTTCTTTCGTTTAACAAGTCTTTTAAACATCAGCGATACTCCGAAGCTAACAACAGCACCAACGACGGCCAGAATCACCGTTCTTACCAAATCTTCAACAAACACATTGCTGAAGATAGAAAGAAACATGCCTCCGCATGTTCCGGCATATACCTGCCCGTCGTGGTTTGGTTCTGGGAGCTTCATTACTAATCCTCTTTGGCGTTTGTATCAACCGCAGTTTGACACACTGCCGTCATTACTCCGCCAGCTAACGCAACATAGCCGGCAATACTTACCAGGGCAGCTGGTACCGTAACAGGTGCGGCCAAAATAGCCCCACCAACTGCCGCCAAAGCTAACCCGATTGTCCGAAGCGTTTTAAAAAACTTTGGAGTCGGTGCTTTGACACGTTCCACAACACTCATGTTGTTCGGATCGGTGTTTGTTGCGGTTGCGATTGTGTTTTTATCTGTATTCATAGACAATCAATTTTAGACTATTCAATACCAACAATAGCCAACACGTTGTACGAGTTGTTATTTAAAGAATAATCCGCATTGTTTACCGATTGTACAAAGTCAATCGAAAGCAGATAAAAATGAGTACCATCAACTGCAGGAGCAGCTGCCGGTTTCAACGAAACAGCTTGAACAGCTGCATTCGTAGCAATACGAACAGGATCAGAAACAACCATTTCAGACTCGCCAGTCAGAAAATTGATACTTGCAAAGCCACTTTTCAAAACAACATGAGATGCACCACTTGGTAAACTAATGTCATTTTGCGGATCCAAAGCTGCAATTTTGATTTCGCCGGTCGCAGCATCCACCGAAAACGGTGTGTACAACACAGCTCCCAGAACTGCGCTATCATTGAAGTTAAAACCATTCAAAAGCGCTTTGGCTTCATCTTTGGCCATTCCTTCAGCTGCGCTTCGTTCTCCCCTGGCATTGGCTTCATCCATGTTCTTGATTTGTGCCATGATTTGAGTCAAACGGGCTGTTACTCGTCCGTCAGATGCATTTTTTCCCAATGCCCGAACAGAGTCACGTAACAGTTTTCCTGCAGAAGCTGCATTGGCAAACTCAGCGCCATTTTCACGTGTACGGGCGAATCCCGGATCGTTGGCAATGCGGGAAGCATCAACACCGCCCTTTTCCCGGGCTAGATAACCATCTTTCGATTTGTAGAAGGTAATTCCACCGATGGTTCCTTTTAATTTCAGAATACTTTTTTGTTGTGCCATAATTTAAAAATTTAGAATTATCGCACAAATGTATCTTAATACTCTACAGATTAGAACACTGCCACTTCCGACAATTGCCAAGCGTGCCGTTTTTGCCGGAAAGAGTATTGTTTATCAAAGAAATAATTGTAAATTTGCCCCATTAAAAGCCATCTAATGGAAGCAAAACGCATTTGCATATACCCGAAGGATGTACAACGAATAACCGGCAAAAGCGAACGCTACGGAAGGAATCTGCTTAGTCAAATAAAGGAGCATTATCAGAAACAAGAACATCAGTTCGTCAGTGTAGAAGAGTTCTGTCAATACACAGGACTAAAAGCCGAACATGTATATCCTCTCATTGTTGGATAACTAATAAATAAAGCATACCAAAGGTTAGTTATCTCCACAGATAATATATTTAAACCACACTAAAAAATAGTACGCAATCCTTTGTAATTTCGACAAAATTAAGTACTTTTGCATACACGATTTTTCAATTAAAAGGTAGTGTTTCATCCAGTGTGTCTGGCAGTCCAAAACATCTCCACTAGTTTTGCCTGACAAATATATAGTTTTTTATTGGTTTTCTCATCGGGGAGGCATCCCGGGATGCCTCCCCGATGAGAAAA
>JAQVNN010000120.1 GCA_028703105.1 Paludibacter sp.
GATTTCTCCATCAATGATTTAATCAAAGAGTTCGACATAGAACTCCTTGATCCATACATGAAACGCGCCCTAGACCACCACCACAATCCAGCAAACATCGAACCATGAAATAAGAAATTTTGATAATCAACAACTTACAAATAATGAGTCGATAAAATAATAAAATATTTGATTTAGATTCGATTATGTTTGTAGATTGTTAAATTTCAACCGGTTGCTAGCCTCTAATCATGTGTTCCTTAACCTACTCTTTTGGTAATAATATTTTTGTTTTTAACAGTTGCTTAACAATCAAATCATAGCCATCTGCCAATGGATGACTGGCATCGGCATACATTTTTGGCGGCATATCTTTTACTAAAACATATTCCACGTTTTGCGATTTGAGCCAGGCACAAATTTCTTGTTGAAGAGCCCGGTAACGTTTCAGGCTTTCTGCCGTCAGCATATATGGATTAATTGGTCCAATCATTATGCATATTTCGTTGTTACGTTTTTTCAATAATTGCACAATCTGTTGAAACGCTTTCCACTGTAGAGATTCTTCAGGCTCTAACCATGGCCAATTTTGTTTGGTCATTCCACTCGTTTCCCAATCGCGATCGTAGTTTTTATTTTTGTCTCGTTCACAGGCATCAATTGTCAAGGCTATTTTTGTCAAAGGATTTTCATTTGGGTGATCAATTATCCATTGTTTGAAATCATCATTATTAAAAAAACTTAACCTGATGTGATTTAGAAGAGCAAAAAACGGAATATAACGTTCCCGAAGAACTCCCGCTTTCTCACTGAATCCTTCATTGTATGCGGTTATTTCCTGTGAAAACTGGGGAATTAAACGAGGGTGATTTATTTGCGGTGCTCTATCCATATCCCTGTCTTCTTCATCGTTAATGACTGCGATATGACTTAAGTCCGTTATTTTACTCTGCATCCACAAAGGGTTATAATGCACGATTACTTTTTTGTCTCTTATTGCGGAAGCATAATTTTCGAGAAGTCCTTTTGTCGCGATGCTATGTAATCCGTCAATTGCAAGGTTGGCAACGGTTTTTTTGCCTAGTGCCTGATTGATTTTTGCCGGAATAGTGTTGTCATTATTTACATACATACCCCAGACTACAGAGTCTCCGAGAAAAATTACTGGATGATTTTTTGTTGCATCCGCTACCCAATGCCGGTAAAGCCAGTAATTGGCACGGTGTTTACTTGCGAGTCTAAATTGGCCGCTAGTATCTATCTTTTCCATTTTGAACCAAATATATGGAGCTAAAAACAACACAACAATAATTATAAAAATCGCAGTAACAACAAGTTCTTTATTGGAAAGCCTAACAGCATTTGAGCTGAAAGGATCACGTTTTTTCTTTTTTCTTTTGTGCATATTATATAACTCCTAAAATTGAAAGTAGATGAATTGTTTATTTGCGCTAGTGGCGAAAATAAGAATAAGTATTGTGGTCGTCACAATACTCGCGATACGCATAAAACGTGTTTCAAGAAGACCTTTTGATTTAGAATTAAACACTAATTGATAAACCCACATTGCCAATATCAGCAAAAACATGACTGCCGGGACATTTTGGAATGTACTCAAGAATGTTGTTTCGATACTACTGGTCGCCCCGGTAAATATTCGTTTTAAAATAAGTAAAGATTTAGTTACCGTTTCTGCCCGAAAGAAGACCCAAGTGACACAGATAAAATTAAATACCAAGAGCTGTTTTAATATTTTGGGTATCTTATTTCGGTAAAAGTCACTTCGGTCTATTTTCATAGTTGCCAGACGCCCAATACCGTTGAGTGCGCCCCAAACTACGAATGTCCATGCCGCACCATGCCAAAATCCAGAAATAAGCATTGTCAAAAAGATATTCCGGTAAACGCTATATTTGAAGCCGCGATTACCGCCGAGTGGAATATAAACATAATCCTTGAACCATGATGATAGACTTATATGCCAGCGTCTCCAAAAGTCTCCCAAGTCAACCGCCGTATATGGATTGTTGAAATTCAGCATCAAGCGGATTCCCATTATTTTAGCTATACCACGTGCCATATCAGTATAACCGCTGAAATCACAATATATTTGCCAAGCAAAAGCATAAGTGGCAAAGACTAAAGGCAAAGCTCCAAAGTTTTCAGGAGAATTATATATTTTTTCGACATATATTGCTAGAAAATCTGCCATAACTATTTTCTTAAATAGCCCAATCATGAACAACGAAATACCATCAGAAAGATCATGCCATCTAATGAGCGGTTTATGGCGCATTTGTGGCAGGAGTGCTTTTGCTCTTTCAATCGGTCCCGCTACTAATTGCGGAAAGAGTGCAACAAAAGCAGCGAAACGGACAAAATTCTTTTCTATTTTCACTTCGCCACGGAATACGTCAATACTGTAGCTCATTGCCTGAAAAGTGAAAAATGAAATTCCAACCGGCAACAGTATATTTGGATCGGGAATATCCAGCGGAATATTCAGGATTTGGAATAAAGCCCTAACATTATCTGTAAAAAAACCTGCATATTTGAAAAATCCAAGTAGAAAAAGGTTATTAATTAAACAAAAAGTAAGCCAGCTTTTCCGAAATCTTGACGTTCCTAACTTTAATCCGACAAAATAATTCAGTGCTGTCGAATAAAAAATTAAAATTAAAAATAACGGATTCCACCAGCCATAGAAAAAATAAGATGCTATAAGTAGCCACAACTGCCACCAATTTGTTCTTCTCAGCGGTAAATAGACAGCCATAACTATAGCAAAAAATACTATGAATTCATAAGTGTGAAACAGCATGTTATTCCTCCACTTTTCTTACGCAGCGAAAGCCGTAGTGATCATATCCCTGACAAATATCGGGAGTTGCCGGAGCGTCGGAAAAACGTTGATAAACTGTACAGTATTTACTTCTTGACTGCCATGAGCCACCACGTAAAACTTTCTTTTTACCGACTTCTGGACCTTTGGGATTATCTTTAGGACTAACACTGTAATAATCTTCGCCGTAATTATCGTTGCACCATTCAGCAACGTTGCCTAAAATATCAAAAAGTCCATAAGGATTGGGTTGCTTTGTCGCGACAGGATGGGTTTTTTCACGTGAGTTTTCCCTGA
Source organism: Paludibacter sp. (assembly GCA_028703105.1). Lineage (GTDB taxonomy): Bacteria > Bacteroidota > Bacteroidia > Bacteroidales > Paludibacteraceae > Paludibacter. Next base: position 3,119 of record JAQVNN010000120.1, read on the forward strand.
ACCAAGCATAATTCTGCAATTTAGCAGTCCCATCTTTAAAGAAATAGTCTCCCGTGGTTCCTCCGCGACAAGCGTATTCCCATTCAGCTTCGGTTGGCAAACGATAACCGTTAGCAGTGAAGTCACATTCCCAAGTTTCCGTGTTGTAACATGGTTTCAGTCCATCTTTTTCCGACCTAGCATTGCAATAATACGCTGCGTCCATCCAGCGAACTCTTTCGACTGGACGGTCTTCTCCAAAAAATTTTGATGGGTTCAGGTTCATTAGTGCTTTGTAGTTTTTCTGTGTCACTTCATGCACGTCCATATAAAAGTCATTAATTTTGACATCATGAACTGTGATAGCGTCTCCCTTGCCCTTTGCCGACCCCATTTTAAAAGTTCCGCCTTTAATTAAAACCATTTTGGTATCACTAGCGGTGATTGTTACTTGAAGACAAATAATTATCCCGAATATTAAGATTATAAGTGGTTTTTTCATAAATTTATTATTTCCCCTCAAACATGCCATTGATTCTCAATTTTTGATGCAGTTTTTGGCGAAACTGTTGCAGGAATTCGACCATTTCTTTATCTGTGGCTTTGACTAGTGATATGGTAACTTGTTGCTTAATCGCTTTTAAATGCATCCTTTGTAGCGCAGAGGTTGTATCCTGTGCCCCACCAACGGTTCGTATTTCTCTTCCCAGTAATTTACTGCGCTCTTCCTTTTCTTCTTCGTCAAGGTCGGCATCAATTAAGTCAACAAGCCCTTTTGATAATATCATGCAGTCTGCCGGAGTTTTGATCTGGTCTTTCTTAGCGATGTAATACTTTTCGATCTCTTCTAATTCGTTTATGTATTTATCAATTTGTTCTGTTAATTCTGGATGATGTTTTTTCTTGTCTGCGAGCCAATTCTGTAAAGATTTTGCAAATCTTAAATTCTCTTTAAGTTGCGTATTTATGACATAGACGAACACATCCATTCGTTCAACTTTCTTTCTTATTTCATCCTTCTTTTTTTTAACTTCATCGGCTCCCCTATAGAATATTTTCTCAATGCCCGCCGTAATCTCACAAGTTGCGGGGAGCATGGGTCTTACACTTCTAATCATGCGCAATTGTTTCCCAGTAAATTTGTTTACAGCATCTGAGGCCAGAAGAATATCCCTAGGTGTATTTTCTGATGACGAAAACGGATAAATTACCTTTGCTTTATTGTTATAGTTTATTCGTTTCATGCTATAATGAAATTGTGGCAGACTTAAAAATGTTTTATCCTTATCCACATAACATGGATATCCTATTTTCCCGATCCCTGTACCCCATGCCTGCATTGGATCTCTGGACGTTATTCTGATTCCGTCATAAGTTAAATCTTTGCCGTCTTTATCGACTAAGACCCACATGTCACCGGTTCCATCTTCAATGGGTATTCTCCCCTTATCGCGCTGAAAAACCATATGCCATGTAGCATTAAAGGGAGGAACCCATTCGACAGGAAGAGCTTTATCATTCAACTCAAAGTTTGTTCTGTACCAAATATTTTTTTTTGCAAAAAAACCGAACCATATATTACCGCCGGGTGAACAGTTAAAAGTTATTTCATCAAAGTTAGCAATAATCTCCTGTTCTGGAAAATCCCACAAACAGTTAAGCATCGCGTTACCATTGTCCAAAAGCTCGATAAAAAGATGATTGTCCCCAGGAATTCTTAGTTTGTCATGACCCTTTCCTAGCCAGAACAACTCATCATTAGTTACTTGGTCAGGAATAACCAGTGCGTCGGCCTTTAATTGTAATTGAATATAACAGTCATATGAAGATGTTCCGACTTTTATGTAACCAGTATTTTTATCAATCATATAAGAATAAGCAACCGTCCCGTTTGTGCTTGAATAATAGAGAGCAGTAAATATGTTTCCAGTTTTGGTATAGTATTTAAGATTAGCAAATCTTTTCTTATTCGCATCCAAAGGAACTAAATACGCAGACTTCCCATCTGCATAAACTATTTTAGCATCATCCTCAGAAAAAGAGATTTCAATACCCTGAAACTCTATCTCATTATTATACTGTATTTCATTTCCAATCTTATCTTTTGCCTCTAGTGATATGCTAAAAAATAGCCATAAACACAAAACCATTATATTTGACAAACCCATTCTTTTAAACTCCATTTTCACCATTCTTTTAAACTCCATTTTCACGTAATAGTTTAGTGTCAAAAAGTTGACTTTTCGTAATAGTTTAGTGTCAAAAAGTTGACTTTTC
>JAQVNN010000121.1 GCA_028703105.1 Paludibacter sp.
ACGAAAACAAGACCTTTGAGATATTTATTTTGTTAATTAACTGGTTCTTGAAGTAAGATTGATTGATTAATTGTACAATTAATTGAAAAACTCACGTTATTGGCGTCATATTTAATTATGTTTGCCGGCAAAGGTCAAAACTTAAAATGTAAACTAAAACGGGGACTTTATCGGGTGATTACGGAGAATAACTATTATGTGTGCGATAGTACTCTGGTTAAACGAGTAGCCATCTCAAAGTTGAATTATGAGACGGCTACAAAATCAAATAAAATCTAACATATTTATTCTGCTTCAAGAATAAATACCGCACTGTCGTATATTTTTTGTAACTGGGGATTTATACCTTCGTTTATTAGATATTCACCAGAAAACACCTTTTTGTTTCCCCAAAAACCAGATTTTTCAACATTTAACTCAGTTACTTTATAGTCCAATTCAGGATTTAGGCCTTTAAGCTTGATTGATTGTGAGTTGCGAGTACGGCCTTGATATTCAAAGCAGTAATCAAAAACTACTGCCCGTTTTTTATTCTTACTTACATACATTATTGCATATAACCCTTTTCCCTCGTAGGGTGATATGATTCTGTATAAATCACCTTCCATGATTATATCTCGAATCCTATTATAGTTTTCGATAGCTTCCTTTGCAAAAGCTCTCTCTTTTTCTGATAGATCCTTTGGCTGTAACTCCATTCCGAATCGCCCGCTCATGGCCATGTCAAACCTAAATTTAAGCGGAGTAATGTTCCCTGTCTGATGGTTTGGAACAGCCGAAACGTGTGATCCTGTAACCAGTGCGGGATAAATCATATTTGTGCCGTACTGAATAAAAATGCGACTTCGTGCATCGGTGTTATCGCTCGTCCAAACTTCCTGATGATATTTTAAAGCACCATAGTCGATGCGTCCACCACCCGATGAGCATGCTTGTATCAAAATATTGGGATATTTGTCCCTAATTCTTTCATATACGCTGTATAGACCCTGAATGTATTTGATCCAGAAATGTGATTGTGCATCGGCAGTGAGTTGTGCTGAGCCTACTGACTGGACATGTCTGTTTGCATCCCATTTGATATAAGAGATATTATCTGATTGTTTCATCACATCGTCGAATACTTCAAATACAAAGTCTTGTACTTCAGGGTTTGTTAAGTCAAGCAACCATTGTCCACGAGTAGTGGGTACCGGCCGTCCATCCGCCTTAACAATCCACTCAGGATGGTCCTCAGCAAGCTCACTCTTAGGGTTCACCATCTCGGGTTCTATCCAGATACCAAACTTAATTCCCTTATTTATGGCATAATCAGCGAGATAGTCAATGCCTCTGGGCAACTTATCTTGAGTCACCTGCCAATCGCCAAGGCCTTGGGTACTACTACTACGAGGATATTTATTTCCGAACCAACCATCATCCAGTACAAACATCTCGAGCCCCATATTGGCTGCGTCGTCGATCATGTCGGTAATGGTTTGTTCGTTGAATGTGAAGTATGCTCCTTCCCAGCTGTTAAGCAGTGTAGGGCGTATAGTTTGGGCATCGTACACTTGATAACCTCGAGCCCAGTCGTGCAAGTTACGGGAGACCCCTCCAGCTCCTGAAGTGCTGTAAGTATATATCATTTCAGGTGCATGGAACGTTTCATTCGGTGCAAGTCTGTATTCTGACGCATAAGGGTTAATCCCTGCAGTTATATTCAAGATGTCGAACTCGTCTATTTCGAAGTTTAATTTATAGTTGCCGGACCATGCCAAAGCTCCCCCGATAACATCTCCTACATTCTCATTTAAAGGCATGTCAAGAGATAAGATAAATGAGGGATTTTCGGTATGTGTCGTACGTACTCCCATTTTGTTTTCTATACTTTTTATTCCATGGTTTAATAAGGATTCTTCGATAAACATCTCTTGAGCCCAAGCACCATGAAAGGAATTGAGATAATACTTTTTTGCTCGTATAGGTAGATATGATGAGTAAAAGTTATGCAAGACCACACTCTTATTCTGCTTGTTAATTATATTCACTCTTTGAGTAAACACATTCTCCTTAACATATGCTGTAATAATCAGTTCTACAACTAAAGGTAGCTTTTTGTCCTGCAAGGTTATTATTGTTTGCACTACATTATTATCTGTAAGCTCTTTCTGCTGATGTGTAACATATGCCAGCTCAGTGTTTAAGTCGCCATCAGAATGGGTTACCCGTAATGCCGGCTCACGATAACTTCTCCCACCCGCAGCAAGATATCCATGTGGATCGGTTCCGTAATCAATCCTACGGTAGGTTTGTTTATCCAAATATGGTGATGCGTCATCAATTTTTCTCCCAAAATACTGAAAATATACAGTGCTATCTTTGCCTACCGTCATAATCATTGATAGCTCTTCGGTTTGAAGATTAATTACTTTTAATTCATTAATTTCAGAACCAGCATGAACTGTCTCACCTAATGAGAATATCAGAAGTGAAAAGATAATATAGAATTTAAATTTTATCATAGAAATATTTTATAAAATATATTTTTAGTGTTTTGAAAGTTGTTTTATTGAGGATTAAAGAACAATATTCATTTATTTAAAAATTTTCTTCCCTCCTAAATAATACTTTGCTTGTTTGGAGATCGATTAATGAAAATATCCATCAATTTCTTTTCTATTTTTAATGGGAATCAACGTAAAACCGTATGTGAATGCGCTTTTCTTTGGACGAATCAGGTACTCTTCCAGTGGGAGTTTACCCCAGCTATTGTTACCTCCCACACCTTGCATGCGATAGTCGATGAAGAGATCCACAATCTCAGACGAGCGATAGTCGTTGATATGTTTGTTTAGAGGAGCTGTACCTACCGGTTCATCGTTGTTGAGTGACTCTCCGTTTGTGATAGTCTCCAGTAAATAGTTAGATGCATTGAATTCAAATAAGTCATCTGCTACAAAAAGAAGCCCTTTCCCCGACTTTTGGGTTAATGCCAACCAGTGGGTTTCGGTATGATGCCCGTTTTCCTGCGGAAGCACGTAGCGAGTTACCATTTCGCTGACTTTTGAACTATATCGATCCAGGAAGGTCGAGCTTTTACGGTCGGAGTAGTTCTCCCACGGTCCTCTGCCGTAATATTCTGCTTGTATCAGATCTCCTGTGAGCTGCATACGCATGCCGATACGTGGAATTAACTCTATCTCCGATGTAGTTGCATCGAATGTGTTGGATATATGTATAGTGCCGTTATCGTAGATAGTGTAGGTCACTTCGTTGCTGGCTCCTGCTTCCGGGTAAAGATAGCTATAAGTAAGTGTGGTCTCTTTGCCGGTTACAATCATCAAGTTCTCAGCTTTTAGTTCTTGGTAACTTGCATTTTTCCATGCAGAGAGTTTTTGTGGCAGACTCGCACCATAATCATTTTCTATGGGTGCACGCCAGAAAAATGGGCGGGGTCCTTCGCCATTTTCAATATATTCTTCTCCGTTTACCTTGTAAGAGGTGAGCAACCCACTCTCTCTGTCGAAAATGGCCTTGAAACGACTTCCGCTGACGATCACTGTATTCTCAGACTCTTCAACAGTTGCAGCTTTCATATCACTGATGTTCAGTGGAGCATAATCATTTATAATGAATTGATCTCTGGCTACTACCCATCCTTCCGGAATGAGTCGTTCCTCCTCCTTTTGTGTTACTTTGAAATTAATTGTCAATTGTTCATTCATGTCAGAGTAAAGTGACCAGTTTGGTATCTCAACAGTTACAGTCTCCTGCGGACCTGCTACCACTTTCAGTGAACCATTGGTCAATTCTCGACCGTTTGTTTTTATACTGTAGCTCAACTGATAGCGGTCCAGATCAGTGAAAAAATGTTCGTTGAAGAGCTCTACTGATCCCGTTTCCTGATTGAAATTACGGAACCAAATATTTTGGTACACCTTGCGCATCTCTTCAGTGTGTGGTTTGACACTTCGGTCTGGAAAGACCACACCGTTAATACAGAAAGTTCCAGAACTGGGGGTTCCCAGTGGTCCGAAGTCTCCACCATAAGCCCAGAAACGTTCTCCCTCTTCATTAATTTTTTCTATGCCTTGGTCGACCCAATCCCATATAAATCCACCCTGTAGCAATGGATACTTTCTGATGAGGTCCCAATACTTTATGAAATTACCGAGACTGTTTCCCATTGCATGGGCATATTCACACAATATTAGCGGTCGATCGGATAAGGGGTCTTTTGCGTATTCCTCAATTTCATCTGGGGTGTCATACATCGGTGCGAATATATCGGTGTTCCACTCCATTACTGCCCTTTCGTACTGAACGGGTCGTGAGTTATCACGACTCTTAATCCCTAGTTAAGTCTGGAAGAAGTTATAACCGTTACCCTCTTCGTTCCCCAGTGTCCACGTGATCACGCAAGGGTGATTTTTATCTCGTTCCACCATTCCAATAGTGCGACTCATATGGTCTTCCAGGAAGAGAGGATTGTTACCAAGTGTTCCTCCTTTACGGAGATCATATCTCATTGCATGGCTTTCAATATTTGCTTCATCAATCACATAGATTCCATACTCGTCTGCTAGGTTATAGAAGAGTTCTGGTTGAGGGTAGTGGCTTGTACGCACAGCATTAACATTGTATTTTCGAAACAGTTCAAAGTCCTTACGCATCAGTTCCTCAGTGACATAATGACCTGTATGCTCATTGTGTTCATGCAGGTTCACTCCTTTCAGAAGTACCGGTTGTCCATTAACCAGGAACTGGCGATTTTTTATTTCAGTAGTTCGGAATCCTACTTTCAGAGCTGTCGCTTCAATTGTGGAGCTTTTTTCGTCCATCAACTCAATAGTTAGAGTATATAGATTTGGAGTCTCAGCATTCCACTTTTTTACATCGGGGATAACATTTTCAAAGTGTATCAATGTATTTCCGGCATTATTTTTAGTATGAGATCCATCAGCCACTTTTTTACCAGTCTCATCTGTAAGGCTGTATCTTACTGTGAAAGGCTGAGTTGACTTATCAGACTTAGCAACTGTAACTTCTAATTCAAATTGGCCGTCTGTGTAGTTGGCATCAAGACCGGTATGTGCAAAGATATCAGCCAAATGTGTTTTGGGACGGGCATAAATATACACGTCTCGATCGAATCCAGAGAGTCGCCAGAAGTCCTGACACTCCAGATACGAGCCACTGCTCCAACGATGAATCTGTACTGAAAGGATATTCTCACCTGCTTTAGCATGTTCGGTCAAATTGAATCGTGCCGGCAGTTTCCCCTCTTTGTTCATGCCTATAAACTGCC
>JAQVNN010000032.1 GCA_028703105.1 Paludibacter sp.
TCAAACTCAACAGTCATTAACAAAAAAACTGTTTGCATCAATGCTGAAAAATTTTACAAGAAAGATTCCGTTTCGGCACAACTGACACAAATGATGGTAAACCATTTCAACCATGCCCGGCTATTTAATTACTGTGCCTGCAACGATGATTATGCCTGTGATTATTATCTCACAGGAACGCTGAACATGTTTTATGGCGAACAGGAATTTTCCACAGCTGCCGTCATTGGAGCGCAATTCGGATTAATCGGCGCACTGGCAACTGCCGCGCTAAAAACCAAGGGAAAAATTATATTCGACATATCAGATATCAAACTTTATAAAAAGGATGGAACACTGATAAAAGACATGGGTAATTTCTACAAGGAATACAACGAAGATCTTTCTGCAGACGCCTCTTGTTGGTGTATTTACAACAACATCAATCAAAAACTCATTGAATACAACACTTACCTGACTGAAAAAATCAGGAGCGATTTAGCGGAATTACAATTTTAAAATTTTCTAAATCTATCATCCCATTTTCGACTTAAATGCCAGCGCGTACAACTTTATCTGCTTGATCATGGACAGCAAGCCATTGGAACGAGTCGGAGAAAGGTGTTCGCGCAGGCCTATTTTTTCAACAAAATACAAGTCAGCATTCAGTATCTCATCTGGAGTTCTCCCTGAGAATACACGCAACAACAAAGCAACAATGCCTTTAACCAGGATGGCATCACTTTCAGCCTGATAAATAATTCTCCTGTCACCATCGAGCTCCGCTGTAAGCCACACACGACTCTGACAGCCTTCAATCACATTCTGAGGAACTTTATATTTATCATCGATAGGAACTAATGAGTTCCCCAAATCAATTAACAATGCATATTTATCCATCCAGTCGTCAAACTGGGAAAACTCATCTATGATTTCATCCTGTATTTGGCTGATTGACAACATATAAATTTACTATTTTGATATTTACTATTTCGGTGCAAACATTACACCCCTACATTTACCTTTAAACTCTTAAACCCTTAAATTGACCACTAACCACTAAATCAACATCGCCACCACCCTTTTCAGCGCGGCTACAAAAACATCGATTTCTTCTTTCGTGTTATAAAACGAAAAAGAAGCACGAACTGTTCCGGGTATTTCCAGTGAATCTATCAGAGGCTGGGCGCAATGATGACCGGTACGTACGGCAATGCCTAACTTATCAAGCAAGATTCCAATGTCGTAAGGATGGATATTCCCCACTAAAAATGAAATCACCGCACTCTTTTCAGTAGCAGTTCCAATAAAACGGATACCTTCGACAGCAGAAAGTTGTTCCACAGCATAAGTTGTCAGTTCATGCTCGTAAGCAGCAATCTTTTCTATCCCGATATCACCGACATACCGTAAAGCCTCAGCCAGGGCAGTAGAACCAATATAATCGGGCGTACCTGCTTCAAACTTAAACGGCAACACATTGTAGGTCGTTTTTTCAAAACTCACATTTTCGATCATCTCCCCACCTCCTTGATACGGAGGCAGAGCATTTAGCCATTTTTCCTTTCCATACAACACCCCGATGCCGGTCGGACCGTAAATCTTATGACCCGAAAAAACATAAAAATCAGCGTCGAGTTCGCGCACATTCACCGGGATATGCGGCACCGCCTGAGCGCCATCAATCAAAACCGGCACATTCATTTCGTGCGATATCCGAATTATTTCATCCACCGGATTTACTGTTCCCATAACATTCGACACATGCGTTACCGATACTAATTTAGTATTCTCATTCAGCAACCTACGAAATGCGTCAAGCTGCAATTCTCCTTTTTCGTTCATGGGAATCACACGAAGTTTCATTTTTTTCCGTTCACACAGCATCTGCCAGGGCACGATATTTGAATGATGTTCCATCACCGAAATAACAATTTCATCGTTTTCACTGCAAAATGCCTCCCCAAAAGAAAAGGCAATCAGATTAATCGCCTCTGTCGTCCCCCTCGTGAAAACAACTTCTTCCCTCTTCTCAGCACCCAGAAAATGAGCAACGACATTTCTTGCATCTTCATGCGCCTCTGTAGCTTGCTGACTCAGGAAATGAACACCGCGGTGTATATTGGCATTCAAATGTTTATAAGCATATTCAATTTTCTGAAGTACACAAAACGGCTTTTGCGTCGTGGCTCCATTATCAAAATAAATCAATGGCTTGCCGTAAATTTTCTCTTCCAGAATGGGGAAATCGGCACGTATGTTCTGTATTATTTGACTATTTAATTTCATTTTTTTATTTGATTTTCAAACCTGACAGGTTTTAAAAACCTGTCAGGTTTATGTACATTCACCTCCATGCGAATCTCGAATTGCAAAAGTAACTAATTTTTTGTACAAATTAATTCCAGTATTCAGCAGGTAATTTAAAATAATCAAATGCAATATTTTTTTGATATTTAACCTTTAAAATGACCGGAAATGGGAAAAAATAATGTATTTTTGTACGATTTTTCCCGGAATCTGCTTAAAAACTAAATATTTACTCATGCGCAACGTTTTGCTTCAAAAAATTACACCTCACCTGGTCGCTGTTAGTTTATTCATTATCATGTCTTTCATCTACATGAAACCGGTGCTTGAAGGAAAACAACTACTTGGTCATGACACCGAAAGCTGGATGTGCATGGCAAAAGAAACCCTTGATTACAATGAAAAACACGACGATGTAACGCTTTGGACCAACTCAATGTTCGGTGGCATGCCAACCTATATGATTTCGATGCATCAACCGAACAACCTGATAAAATACGTTGAAGATGTGCTGAAGCTATTCCCTATCACGGTATTTTTCCTTATTTTATATTTTATCGGTTTTTATATTCTGATGCTGAATTTCAAGGTGAATCCATGGCTTGCAATCGTGGGGTCGATAGCATTCACTTTCGCTTCTTACAATCTGATTATCATCGGCGCTGGCCATAATTCGAAAGCAATAACCATTGCTTATATGGCGCCATTGATTGGCAGTATCTTTGTCACCTTCAAGCAACATAAAGTGGCCGGGAGTTTGCTTACTGCTTTCTTCCTAAGTCTGGCTATCCGTGCAAATCACATACAGATTCTTTACTACACTCTTATTATTATCCTTTTTTTCGGGGTGGTGGAATTGATTTACAGTATCAAGGAAAAAAAAATTAGATCTTTCCTGCAGTCAGCTGGATTAGCCATCGTTGCAGCCATACTTGCTCTCGCGATGAATGCCACAACTTTGTTGACAACCAATGAATACAGTAAATACACCATGCGCGGCGAATCCAACGGGCTGACAATGGATATGCAAAACGCACAGGAAGGACTGAATCGTGAATACATCACGCAATGGAGTTATGGCATGGATGAAACGATGACCCTGCTGATACCGGATTTTAAAGGAGGTGCAAGCAGTGGAAAACTAGGTGTTAAGAGTAAAACTGCCGAAAAAATTGCGGAAAACTTTGGAAATGTCAACATGAAAAAGATCATGGATGGCATGCGTTTCAACACCTATTGGGGAACACAACCGGGCACATCCGGACCAGTATATCTCGGCGCGATTGTCATGCTGTTGTTTGTCTTCGGATTGTTCATCCTAGATAAAAGGATACTCTGGTGGCTCGTCCCGATGATTTTACTCACCGTCATGCTTTCCTGGGGAAAAAATTTCCAGTGGCTCACGGATATTTTCATCGACTATGTTCCATTATACAATAAATTCCGCACGGTATCCATGACCTTGGTAGCTACCGGTTTTGGTATCACGCTGATAGCCATACTCGCGCTGAAGGAGATATTTAACCCGCAAACCAACAAAAGAAAATTCATTAAACCGCTGCTGATCAGTACGGCCATCACCGGAGGTCTTTCCTTGGTTTTTGTTTTATTTCCGTCTCTGGCCGGAAACTTTACTGCTGAGGTGGATACGCATTTTGCGCAACAACTCTCAAATGCTTATCAGGCTGATTTTTCATTCCTGACAGAAACACTGCCTGCCGACCGGAAAGCGATGTTGCAAGGAGACGCATTTCGGTCACTCTTATTCATTGTAGCCGCTGCCACGCTTATCTGGATCTACCTGAAAGATAAACTGAAACAAAACCTGGCCATTGCCGGCATGGGTATCCTGATGTTGCTTGATCTGGTTCCGGTTGCTAAACGTTACTTGAACGATGATAATTTCGGTCGCAAACGCAACATCAGCAACCTGATAAAACCATCGGAAGCCGACAAATTCATTTTACAGGATAAAAGTGAATTCCGGGTATTAAATCTAACCGTTAACATCTTTAATGATGCGTCTCCTTCTTATTTTCACAAGAACATAGGGGGATATCATGCTGCCAAATTGCGCCGTTATCAGGAACTGATTAACCTGCAACTTACATCTGAGATTGAAAAATTCTATACCATTCGTTCACTTGAGGAATTCGACTCACTTGCGCAACAACTGGGTGTGCTGAATATGCTGAATATGAAATATATCATCATGGATCCGAATAGCCAGCCACTGATTAATCCTTATGCCAACGGGAACGCCTGGTTTGTAAACAGTATTGTTGAAGCAAACAATGCAGACGAAGAAATGCAACTCCTCGGACAAATTGACACAAAAACCGAATTGGTGGTTGACAAGCGCGTTGCACCCAAAAACTTACAAGCTGGTATGCCAGCAGCGACAGACTTTATTCGCCTGATTTCATACAAACCCAATCACCTGGTTTATGATTTCTGTGCACAAGCCGATCAAACAGCTGTTTTCTCTGAAATTTTCTATGACAAAGGATGGAATGCTTATATTAACGGAAAAGAAGTGCCTTATTTCAGAGCAAATTATTTATTGAGATCGATGCAACTGAAAGCAGGGACATACCAAATTGAATTTAAGTTTGAGCCAACATCATACAGCATTGGGAATACTATTGCCTTGATATCTTCCCTGCTGTTGATCATCTGTATCATTTTATTTTTTATCGTTAAATATCAGACCGGGAAAAACAGAAACAATAAATTATTTTCTATTCATGAACGACAAAAGTAGGAAAGGTAAATATCGCATTGGGAATGTTCACTTAACATCCACTATCAGCATGTCGCTGGTATTATTTTTAATCGGACTGGTGTCGCTACTGCTATTTGTAGCACGTGACCTTGGTACGCAAATCAGGGAAAACATCAGTTTATCAGTGGTGTTGAACGAAAATATTTCTGCCGCCGGTACCACGAGGATACAACAATACCTGGAAAGGTCGAAATACGTCAAATCAGTTAATTTCATATCAAAAGAAGACGCTTTAAAGGAACACATTCAGACGATGGGAGATGATCCGGAGAAATACCTGGGATATAACCCACTGATGGGTTCTTTTGAAATTAAATTAAAAGCAGATTATGCCAACAAAGACAGCGTAGAGGTAATTGAGTCACACCTGAAAGTTTTTGAAGGCATCAACCGGATTGCCTATCAGAAAGATATTGTCAATTTAGTTAACGACAACATTGCCCGGATCAGCTTTATGTTGCTGGCTGTGGCCACGATCCTCATGTTGATTTCCATTACCCTGATGAACAACACCATCCGCGTATCAATATACTCAAACAGGTTTTTAATCAACACCATGAAATTAGTGGGCGCCACACCCTGGTTTATCCGGAAACCCTACATCATAAAAGGGATGACAAATGGATTTATAGCTTCACTTGTCTCGTTGGGGATGCTTGCTGTCTTGTTGTTGTACGTCAGAAATAATATTGGTCTGAATTTATTCACACTGCACACCCAAACACTAGTTGAGGTATCCGGAATTGTCATTCTACTGGGCATCGTTTTAACAGCCATGTCGTCGTATGCTGCAGTAGGAAAATACTTGCGTATGCAAACGAACGACATGTATTTTGTTTAGTGGTTTATAAAATAGTGATTTATGGAAAATAAAGAAAGATTTACGCTTGGGAAAATTAATCTGATTCTCATTGCCATCGGATTTATCATTATTGTTACCGGCTTTTTGCTGATGACGGGTGCAACAACTGAACTGGAATTTAATCAGGATATTTTCAGTCACCGCCGCATTACCGTCGGGCCGATGATCTCATTCTTCGGATTCTTATTCATCATGTTTGCCATCCTGTTTAAACCCAAGTCCAAATGAATCTATTTGAAACAATTATCATAGCAATTGTAGAAGGCCTGACGGAATTTTTACCTGTTTCATCGACAGGGCACATGATTATTACCCAAAATCTGCTGGGGATGGAAAGTACTGATTTTGTGAAAGCATTCACTGTCAACATCCAGTTTGGAGCGATATTATCAGTTATCATATTATACTGGAAGCGTTTTTTTCAGTCGATGGATTTTTACTGGAAACTGCTGATTGCTTTTCTTCCGGCAGCTGTAATTGGCTTTCTTGCAGGAGATTTCATAGATTCGTTGCTTGAGAACATTTGGGTAGTAACTATCATGCTGATATTGGGAGGTGTGTTTATGCTTTTCGTTGACAAGTGGTTCAGCAAAACTGATGAAAACCAGGAAATGGGCTGGAAAAGGGCGTTAAAAATCGGTTGTTTTCAGTGCATCGCCATGATTCCAGGTGTTTCCCGTTCGATGGCCACAATTGTGGGTGGTATGACAACCAAACTGAGTAGAAAGAATGCCGCTGAATTTTCGTTTTTTCTGGCGGTTCCTACCATGGCAGCGGCGGCCGGATACAAACTGCTCCAATTGATAAAAGACCCAGCATCAACAACCATGCTGACGGAAAATCTGACTACCCTTGTAATAGGGAATGTAGTTGCATTTATGGTAGCCATGGCAGCAATCAAATTTTTTATCGGCTTTCTTACCAAATATGGTTTTAAAGCTTTTGGATATTATCGTATTCTCATTGGAGGTCTTATTTTAGTTTTATTGTTGTCAGGACGGGACTTAAGCATGGTTTAACGAATCCATACAATCCGGTCAATTTAATTTATACGGAATGAATTTTAGTAAAGGAGAAGTTTTATATGTTAATAAGCCTTTGCATTGGACATCATTTAACGTGGTGAACCGTATCCGGTGGAAAATCAAAAAAACGCTCAAATTAAAAAAAATTAAAGTCGGACATGCAGGCACATTAGACCCTTTAGCAACAGGAGTGATGATTATCTGCACCGGCAAAGCAACCAAGCTGATAGAGAGCTATCAGTATCAAACTAAGGAATACATTGCAACACTCGAACTTGGGGCTACCACACCCTGTTTTGATAAAGAGCTGCCGATCGACGCCACCTATCCGGTTGAACATATTACGCCGGAGATGGTTGATTCAGTAATACCAACCTTTGTTGGAGAGATCTGGCAGGTACCACCGGTTTATTCAGCAGTAAAAGTGGATGGAAAAAGGGCTTATGATTATGCTCGTGAGGGTCAGGAAATAGATCTGAAACCAAAGTTACTCGTGATTGATGAAATTGAAGTCCTGGACTTTTCACTGCCATATCTGAAAATAAGGGTTGTATGCAGCAAGGGAACATACATCAGGGCGCTGGCCAGAGATATTGGTCAAGCTTTGCAAAGCGGAGCTCATTTGGCCGCACTGGAACGAACCAGAATAGGGGAAATTAGACTCGAAAATTGCATGGAAATCAATGAGTTGATCGACTACATAGAAAAAGAAATGTTAAAAGATAAAAATATTGCCGGAGAGCCGGCCGATTTTATTAAAAAGTAAAAACATGAAGTTATCAAAATTCAAGTTTAAATTACCGGAAGAATTGATTGCTCAATACCCTTCCAGACATCGTGATGAATCCCGCCTGATGGTAATTGACAGGAAAACGGGAAACATTGAACACCATGTTTTCAAAGAAGCATTGGACTTCTTTAACGAAAATGATCTGTTTATTTTCAACGACACCAAAGTTTTTCCCGCCAGGATGTATGGCAACAAAGAAAAAACTGGCGCCCAAATAGAAGTATTCTTACTGCGGGAATTAAACCGTGAAATGCGTTTGTGGGATGTACTGGTTGAACCAGCGAGAAAAATCCGTATCGGGAATAAACTTTATTTCGGCGAAGACGATTCCATGGTTGCCGAAGTCATCGATAATACAACTTCACGCGGAAGAACCCTCCGGTTCTTATTCGACGGCACACATGAAGAATTCAAGAAATGTCTGCACCGCCTGGGCGAAACGCCTCTTCCACGTAACATCAACAGGCTCGTTGAACCAGAAGATGCAGAACGTTTCCAAACAATTTTCGCCAAAAATGAAGGAGCTGTATCTGTGCCTGCCGCGGGCATACACTTCAGTCGCGAACTAATGAAGCGCATGGAAATCAAGGGACTCCAGACCGCATTTCTGACTTCGCATATGAGCCTGGGTAATTTCAGGGACATTGATGTGGAAGATTTGACCAAGCACAAAATGGATTCGGAACAAATGCTTATCACACCTGAAACAGCGGAAATCGTTAATAAAGCGCATGATGAAAACAGGAATATCTGTGCAGTAGGTGTAACAGTAATGCGGGCTCTCGAAACAGTGGTAGGAACAGAAGGGAAAATTAAGCCTTTTGAAGGATGGACAAACAAATTTATTTTTCCACCTTATGAATTTACAACTGCCAATTCGATGATTACCAACTTTCACATGCCCTACTCTACCCTCCTTATGGTTGCAGCAGCATTTGGGGGTTACGACGAAATCATGCATGCCTACGAAGTGGCCATCAAAGAAAAATACCGGTTTGGGGTATATGGAGATGCGATGCTGATTAAATAATGGTCAGTGGTCAGTGGTTAGTTATTTGTACATTCACTAACCACTAACCACTAAAATCACACTGTCATAATTTCTTTCTCTTTCGCTGCCAGCATTTCATCTACTTTTCGTATATACTTGTCATGAATTTTCTGAGCTTCGTTTTCGGAATCTTTTTCCACGTCTTCGGGGAGTCCGTCTTTGATCATTTTCTTCAATTTGTCGATGGCATCGCGACGAGCATTCCGGATAGAAATTTTAGCTTCTTCTCCTTCTTGTTTAGATTGTTTGGCTAACTGCCTGCGCCTTTCTTCCGTTAGAGGAGGAATGGCTAACCGAATAACTTCACCATTATTCATGGGAGTAATTCCCACATCAGAATTCAAAATTGCTTTTTCCAGCACAGGCAACATCGCTTTTTCCCATGGTTGGACAGTAATGGTTTTCGCATCCGGAGTCGTCACAGTAGCCACGTTCGATAGCGGCACATGCGAACCGTAATACTCGACCCTGATACCATCTAAAATACGGGGATTAGCTTTCCCTGCACGTATATGAGCCAATGATTCATCCAGAAACATCAACGATGCTTCCATATTTTCTTCAGCCTGATTCAGAATTGGTTTTACGTCTTGCATATTTTTTGATTTTGAATTATTTTTTCACCAATGTCCCTATTTTCTCTCCCAATATCACCTTTTTCAGGTTACCGGGCGTATCCATATCGAACACATAAATAGGCATGTTATTTTCCTTACACATGGTCGTTGCCGTGAGATCCATCACTTTCAGATTCCGGTTATAAATTTCATCGTAGGTGATTTCGTCAAACTTAACTGCATTCGGATCTTTTTCTGGATCGGCGGTGTACACACCATCCACACGCGTACCTTTCAACATCACATCCGCTTCTATTTCAATTGCCCTGAGGGAAGAACCTGTATCCGTAGTAAAGAATGGATTACCGGTTCCGGCTGACAAAATGACTATTTCCCCGTTTTCTAACGCTGTAATGGCTTTCTGCTTGCTGTAAAACTCTCCCACAGGCTCCATGCGAATAGCTGTCAACACTTTCGATTTAACACCAGCCGACTGCAAAGCCGAGTTGAGCGCCAATCCGTTTATCACCGTTGCCAGCATTCCCATCTGGTCACCCAGCACCCGATCCACTCCTTTCGAGGTACCACTGAGTCCGCGAAATATATTACCACCACCGATAACAATCCCGACCTGAACACCCAGATCTGAAATTTCCGCTATCTGCGATGCATACTCTGCCAAGCGGTTTTCGTCAATGCCATATTGTTTTTCTCCCATCAGTGATTCGCCACTGAGTTTCAATAATATTCTTCTATAAATCATGGGTGGCTATTTTTTTAGCAAAAATAGATAATTTGTATTAAACAAGCAAATTGATTTTTTAACAAAAAAATTTTGAAAACAAAAAATTTTATGCTACTTTTGCACAAATCAAAATAAAATGTGCATTATTTTACTCATTATCATCACTTAAAACAAATTATACATGAATCCCATTCCTATTAGAAGTCACGCAGATTTCGAACAATATCTCGGAAAAGAGTTGGGTGTTTCAGACTATATTAAAATCACCCAGGAGCAAATTAATCAATTCGCAGATGCCACATTGGATCATCAGTGGATTCATGTTGATGAAGATCGCTGTAAAGCAGAAAGCCCTTTTAAAACTACCATTGCGCACGGTTATCTGAATTTGTCTATCCTTCCGCATTTATGGGAACAAATTGTAGATGTGCAGAATTCAAAACTGACAGTTAACTATGGCATAGAGAAACTCAAATTCGGACAGGCAGTTGCCGTTAACAGTGAAGTCAGGGTACGATGCAAGCTTACCTCCCTGATCAACCTGAGAGGCATCTCAAAAGCAGAGATTCAAGCTACGCTTGAGATTAAAGACAGTAAGAAACCGGCCTTTGAGGGAACGATTGTCTTTCTGTACCATTTCATGTAGTATTACACTTGCATTAAATAAAGCAGACAGGAATTCATTTTCCTGTCTTTTTTTTGCCTTTTTGTGTCATAAAATCTGCAAAATTGTCAGTCATATTTCATTTTAACCTGGTGGCACATGCTTTGTAAAACCACGGTTGTTGAAATAACTGAAATAAACAAACAGAAAACTAACATATTATTTAAATAGACAATGGGAAAAATTATTGGAATTGACTTGGGAACCACAAACTCTTGTGTTTCCGTGATGGAAGGTAACGAACCAATCGTTATCACGAACAGCGAAGGAAAACGCACAACTCCTTCAGTTATCGGCTTTGTCGATGGCGGAGAACGCAAGGTAGGTGATCCTGCTAAACGTCAGGCCATTACCAATCCGACTAAAACTGTTTTTTCCATCAAACGTTTCATGGGTGAAACATACGACCGCCTCGGCAAAGAAATTGGCCGTGTACCTTATAAAGTAGCTAAAGGCGATAACAATACACCCCGTGTGGATATCGACGGCAGACTGTACACTCCACAGGAAATTTCAGCCATTATTCTTCAGAAAATGAAAAAAACGGCTGAAGAATACCTGGGACAAGAAGTTTCTGAAGCGGTGATTACCGTGCCTGCTTACTTCAACGACTCTCAACGTCAGGCTACCAAAGAAGCCGGCGAGATTGCCGGTCTGAACGTGCGCCGTATCATCAATGAGCCGACTGCTGCTGCACTGGCCTATGGTTTGGATAAAACCAACAAAGACATGAAGATTGCCGTGTTCGACTGTGGTGGTGGTACGCACGACGTATCTGTACTGGAATTAGGAGATGGCGTATTTGAAGTGAAATCAACCGACGGTGACACGCACCTGGGTGGTGACGACTTCGACCATCGCATTATTGAATGGTTGGTGCAGGAATTCAAAAACGAAAACGGTGGTATCGACCTGAGTAAAGACCCGATGGCGCTACAACGTTTAAAAGAAGCTGCCGAGAAAGCTAAAATCGAACTTTCAAACACAACTTCCTCAGAAATCAACCTGCCGTATATCATGCCGGTAGATGGTATTCCACGCCACTTAGTGCGTACACTGACACGTGCCAAATTCGAACAATTGATTGATGATTTGATTCAACGTACCATCGAGCCTTGTCGCACAGCATTGAAAAATGCCGGTCTGACAACCAAAGATATCGACGAAGTGATTCTGGTAGGTGGATCAACCCGTATCCCGGCTATTCAAACTGCTGTTGAGAAATTCTTCGGTAAAGCTCCTTCCAAAGGGGTGAACCCGGATGAAGTAGTAGCTATCGGGGCTGCTATCCAGGGGGGTGTACTTTCAGGAGATGTGAAAGATGTGTTGTTGCTCGACGTAACTCCGCTTTCATTGGGTATTGAGACTATGGGTGGCGTAATGACCAAACTGATTGAAGCCAACACGACTATTCCTTCAAAGAAATCAGAGGTGTTCTCTACTGCTGCCGACAATCAGCCTTCTGTTGAAATTCACGTGTTGCAGGGCGAACGTCCGATGGCTAACCAGAACAAATCGCTGGGACGCTTCCACTTGGATGGCATCATGCCTGCCCGTCGTGGTGAACCGCAAATCGAGGTAACTTTCGACATCGACGCCAACGGTATCCTGCACGTATCAGCCAAAGATAAAGCTACCGGTAAAGAACAAAGCATCCGTATCGAAGCCTCTTCAGGATTGAGTGACGCTGAAATCAAACGGATGAAGGACGAAGCAGCTGCCAATGCCGAAGCTGATGCCAAAGAAAAGGAAAAAATCGACAAGCTCAATCATGCCGACAGCCTGATTTTCCAGACTGAAAAACAGCTGAATGAAATTGGCGATAAGATTCCGGCAGACAAGCGAGGTCCGATTGATGCTGCGTTGGCCAAACTGAAAGAAGCCCACAAATCGCAGGACATCGCAGCCATCGATGCTGCTACCAACGAACTGAACACGGCCTTCCAGGCTGCCAGTCAGGACATGTACAACACCCAAAACGCCCAACAAGGCGGTCAGGCCGGTTCGCAGGACTTCGGCGGACAGCAATCGCAGGGCGGCGGCAAGCAGGAAGGTGATGTGACGGATGTGGATTTTGAAGAGGTGAAGTAATTGACGACTATAAACAATCAACAAACAACAGAAATAGGCTGCAAACGAGATGTTTGCAGCCTATTTTGTTTTTAGGTAAGTTATTGTATGCTATTGTTTTTGATTATTTTTTATCATACATTTGTACCATATTGTATCGAAACTAGCTTAAAGACGAAGTGGAACTTATGAGAACTTATGAATACTTATCGATACTTAAATGACGACAACGATAACGATGGATAGAATTCAAAAACAATACAGTGTGTGGGCAGGCTTTTGTTCCAAAGACGATAGATTCTGTTTATTGTTCTAAAAAGTGCGGTAATACTGCATATCGGGAAAGGGATATCTGTATAGTATGATATTGCTGAATTGTAGCCTTGTTATCAATATTCTAAGTTTAAAAATATTCTTGTTTTTACGGGCAAAAACAAGAAATGTATTATCTTTGCAAATGTAATTTAGAAAAGAATGACCGATATAATAAGAACAACCATTAGTAAATTTCCATTCGGTTTCGTATTTACGCCGAGCGACTTTCCTATTGATCCGGGCAAACAAGCCTCTGTCAATAGGATTCTCAATAATATGGTAGCGGCTGGAGAAATTCGTCGTTTATCCAAAGGTCGTTTCTATAAACCCAAAATCACACAGTTTGGAGAATTACCTCCTGATACCTATCAAATCGTAAAGGATTTAATAGAAAAGAATGGGAAAATTACGGGTTATATCACGGGGTATTCTGTGTTTAACGAATTAGGATTAACAACTCAAGTCCCTTTTTCTTTGCAAATCGGTGTGAGAAACGAAAAAAAAGCAATCCGTCGTGATGTTTACCGAATTAGCTTCATTAAACAACAAAACGCTATAACCAAAGAAAATATCCCATTGCTTCGGCTACTTGATTGCTTACGTTTCTTTAAGAACATACCTGATGCAATGCCGAATGAAACTTGTAAGCGTTTGTTGTATTTGTTTTCACAGTTAGACAAGACTCAGATCGTTAAAGTTAAGAAACTGGCATTGAAGTATAATCCTTCAACAATAGCATTACTGGGTGCTCTACTGCAAACACTCGATAAAAATGAAGATACAAATATGCTACTAAATAAACTCAATCCTCAAACTTCATACAAATTAGGCATTTCGAAAGAAATACTTCTTAATCAAGAAAGGTGGTATATCAAATGAAACTACACAACGATAAAGAACTGTTTTCGACTCTTGTAACATTAGCTGCAAAATCGTTGCGAATGACACCGGCTTTTGTGGAAAAGGATTATTGGATTACACTAATCCTCTACAATTTGGCAAACTCTCCTTATGTAGATAGTGTGGTTTTTAAGGGAGGAACGTCTTTGTCTAAAGGGTATCGGTTGATCAACCGATTTTCGGAAGATATAGACATTGCTATGATTGAGGAGAATTTGAGCGGCAATGCTTTGAAAACTAAAATAAGGAATATTGAAAAGGAAATTACAGTTGGATTTGCAGAGACTGTAGATCCTAATATAACCAGTAAAGGATCTATGTTTCGTAAATCGGTTTTTGAGTATCCCTCTTCTATATCC
This sequence comes from Paludibacter sp., assembly GCA_028703105.1. GTDB lineage: Bacteria > Bacteroidota > Bacteroidia > Bacteroidales > Paludibacteraceae > Paludibacter. The sequence goes on from JAQVNN010000032.1 coordinate 14,413, forward strand.
GGCATTTTATTGGGAAATACAGCAAGGCGAATTATTGTTGAAATCAATTCATTTGCGAATCCTTATCCTTATGTGAAGCAGGACATTTCGTCATTTATTACAGAGTTTCTATTGGAGACGAATAAGCAAGAAACAATAGAGAGGTATAATTTACAAGGTTTTTCGTTGAATGTTCTTGATAAGCGTCGCACGATGATAGAGAAACTTGTTTCACTTGTTCGATTCTCCTTCTCAGAAAATCCAACACAAGCCATACAATCTAAAATACGTCATTTCTATGACCTATATTACTTAGCCCAAGATACCGAATGTACTGAATACATAGGAACAGATCAATTTAAAACCGATTTTTTGGAATTATTTGAACATGATAAAGCTGCTTTTGATACGCCTGACGGCTGGCGAATGAAAGAGATTATGGAATCGCCGTTAACAGTTAATCTTCCGGTTTTATGGGAAGGCTTGCGAGCTACCTATCAAAATGAGTTGGCACAATTGGCTTTTACCGAAATACCTAATGAAAAAAAGATTGCTGAATCTTTTGAGAAAATAATTAATAGAATAGCTGAATAGGATATGGAAACCAAGTTAAATAGCGAATACTTCATAACCAATAGTGGCGAAAAAACACTCGCTAAAATTATAAAAGGAATCTTGCCTGCAAAAGCAGATTACTTAGATTTTCTTGTAGGTTATTTTTATTTTTCAGGGATAGAAGAAATTTACAAGCATATTTCTGATAAAAAAATGAGAATTTTAGTAGGGCTTGAGATGGAGAAAGAACTTTTGAATAAGACATCCGAAATAGACTTTTTACGGAAGAAACAGAAAAGTTCTCGCCAAGAGATTAGAAATGAATTTAATCACTCTCTTATTGAACTATTTAACAAAACAGATTTCTTTGAAGGGAAAAAGGAAACTGAAGCATTTAAGATATACTATGAGAAAATAAAGAATGGAACATTAGAAATTCGAAAGACAAAAGAACCTTGCCATGCAAAAATGTACATATTCTCGTATAGAGAAGAATTTTCGGAAGAAGGTGAAACTCCAGGCACGGTAATTACTGGATCAAGCAATCTAACTTACAAAGGATTACGCGGACAAAATGAAATAAATGTGAGATTTCAACACAAAACTGAGTTTAATGATGCTCAAAGCATTTTCAATGCGCTGTGGGAAAATGCTATTGTCGTGGCAGACAAAGACCACATTAACGACTTTGAAGACGGAGTAATAAAACATATTTGGTATGAAAAGCTACCTTCTCCTTATCTCTTATACTTAAGAGTTCTATATGAGTATTTCAATATTGATACCTCTAAGAGAATACGGACACCACATGATATAAATAAGAAATTTTTCAACCTGAAATACCAAGAAGATGCTATTCGAATGGCGATTTCAACCATTGAAAAACATAATGGAGTAATTATCTCGGACGTAGTAGGTCTTGGTAAAAGTATTATTGGCTCAACGATTGCTAATAATATGAATTTGAGAACGATAATAATCTCACCTCCTCACTTAAGACAACAATGGGAAGATTATGTAGATGAATTTAAAATAAATACGGCTCGTGTATTTAGCCGTGGCGTCATTTCTAAAGCATTGGAACACTACCGCACAAGAACTGAGGAGAATGAAAAGTGGCTCATTATTATTGATGAAGCACATAACTATCGCAATGAGTTTACGCAGGACTATGGAATGCTACATGAATTATGTCAAGGGAATAAAGTAATGCTCTTAACTGCAACACCGTTCAATAACCAGCCTTCTGACATTTACTCTATGATAAAATTATTTCAGATTCCTACAAAATCCACACTTCAAACTGTAAATAATTTAGGATATAGCTTTCGCCATTTAATCAGTCTATATAAAAATCTTAAGAAAAAGCAGAAAGACAAAAAACTTTCAGATAGTGAATTGAAAATTGAAATTGAAAGTATTGCACAGCAAATCAGAGCGATTATCTCCCCGTTGATTATTCGACGTTCCCGATTAGATTTGAATGCTATTCCCGCTTATAGAGAGGACTTGAAAAAGCAAAAAATAGAATTTTCTAAACCAGCTCCTCCAAAGTTGTTAGATTATGATTTGGGCAATCTTCGCAATCTGTATATTTCAACACTGGAGCAGATTTCGCGCAAGAGCTACGAAGGAGATATTGATATGAATGACTATACATATTCAGATGATATTCAAGATGAAATTATTCCACCAAAAGTTTTCCATGCTACACGATACAAGTCTATTATGTATGTTAAGTCAGAGTGTGATGAACAGGTAAAGGAGCTAATTGAGAAGGCGGGCTTTGAATATAATCTATTCAAAGGGACTCAACGAAATTTGTCGAAATTTATGCGTACATTATTAGTTCGACGTTTTGAAAGTTCTCAGACAGCATTCCGAATGTCTTTAGACAATATGCTTGCTAGTCATAAAAACGTAAGAAACTGGATTGAAAGAAGGAAAACCATTCCGGTTTTTAAGAAAGGAATGTTGCCAGATATTGAGACAATGTACGAGTCTACCAATGATATTATTCCTGAAATGGTTAATGATGAGGTAGAATATGCTATCGAAAGATTACAAACAAGGGGAATGTTTGAAATCAAAACAGAATACTTAACTGATAACTTTTTTGAAGATTTAGATTCTGATATTGAAATATTGCAAAATCTAAAGAATGAATGGGATAAAATTGACGAAGATCCCAAAATCAACGAATTTATCAAAATATTAAATAAGCAGTTAACCAACGATCCTGAGAGAAAGATAATAGTGTTTAGCCAATTTGCTGATACAACAGATTATTTGGCTGAGAAATTAACTGGAATAGGGCTCCCCGTATTTTCTTACACAGCAGAAAAGGCTTCTCCTCGTAATAAAGAAATAATTAGGGCAAATTTTGACGCAGGGTATGATGAATATAAACAACAAAACACATATAAAGTCTTAATTGCCACCGATGCCATTTCCGAAGGATACAATCTTCATAGAGCTGGTACAATCTTTAACTATGATATTCCTTACAATCCGACACGAGTTATTCAACGGATTGGACGTATCAATCGCATCAACAAAAAAATGTTTGATGAGCTATATATATACAATTATTTTCCAACAGATATAGGAGAAAGCGAGATTCGTGTTCAAGAAATTTCGACATTGAAAATGGCTATGATTCATGCAATAATGGGAGAAGACACCAAGGTCCTTACTTCAGAAGAAGAGTTGCGTGCTTTTTTTATTGAGCAGTATAAAACAATTATTGAAAATGATGAGCGTAAATCATGGGATGCTGAATATCGCACAGAGTTAGATAATGTCATATATAGCAAAGATATGAAAGATGCTTTGAGCCTTCCTTTAAGAACAAAAATTCGTAGAAAAACTTCACTTCCTGAAGAGGGCGTTTTAGTTTTCGCAAAAAAAGGAAATGATTTTGTATTTAAATACGCTAATGGAGAAGAAAAACCTTATGATAGAACTCCGGAAGATGCATTTAAATTACTGAAAACAAACAGAGAAGAAAAACCTTATAAGATATCTGATGCTTTTGACGAGACGTTCAATTCGATAAAAGCTTCCCTCTTTTCAGATGATTCCGAAAGCGATACTGAAAAGATAAAAAGAGATGCCTTAGATAAAGTTAGAATCATGATACAGACAAGAGCGTGTGATGTAGAGTATCTTGAAGATTTAAAAACAGCAATCGAATTCGATGCGATTTCGGGTTATGCATTACGATTAATAAATCGCTTGAAACCAACCGAATATACAACCTTACCTGAAAAAATATCTCGTATTTACATACAAAAAGCATTGCACACTTACGATAACATTTCGCATGGATCAGAAACACTGATTCTTTCCGAAGAGATAGAAAGCGATAGCGTCATTTCAAATTCAAATGTATTATTCTAAAAACAAGCAATATGTATAATTTCAGCAATAACTATAATCGTGAGAATTTTGTAGATTTCCTTGAAAACAATTTTCTACCTGAAGATTTTCAAGCAAAAGAAGAAAGTTTGACTCTAAGCTTTAACCCTAAATTTACCTCTTCGGCTACTCGTCTTGGCTTTTGCAAGAGTCTTGAGCTTGAAGTGTTTGAAATAGAACATAATTCAACTCACGATGCTCGTGTAGGAATATCGCGCGATGCATTTCAAGTTATGCAGAAAAACAGTTATTGCAATAAAGCTTTAGTTGCCTTTATCCCTAAAGGGGGCAATCAATACCGTTTTTCTTTTCTGCAAATAGATGCTGAACAAAAAGATCACTCTGCCCGTATAGAGAGAAATTATTCTAATCCAAGGCGATACTCTTATTTGTTAGGAGAAGGTATTGGAGGTTATACTCCCAATAAATTTCTTCTAGCCAAAGGAAGAGTCAAAGATAAAAAAGATTTAGCAGAAAGATTTTCTGTTGAAGTTTTGACAAAAGCTTTTTATGGAGAATTGTCTGATTGGTATGCTTGGGCTATAAAGAATGTTCAGTTTCCGGGTGAATATGAAATGGAAACAGAAGAAAAACGTATAGAGCATCGGTCGAAAAATCTAATCCGTTTGCTAACGCGATTACTGTTTGTTTGGTTTCTTAAACAAAAGAACCTTATTCCTAATGAGTTATTTGATATAAATTTCCTTAGTAATAAATTGGTAAAGGATTTTGATCCGAACTTGAAAATCGGATTATTTGCACAAAAATCGAACGAGAGCAAATATTATAAAGCAATATTACAGAATTTATTCTTTGCTACACTTAATTGCCCAATTACACCTCAAAATAAAGAGGATAGCCGTACCCGAGGATTTAGAAAAAGTGATTGGTATGGACAAGGATTTGGGTATAATCACCTGATGCGTTATGAAGAGCTATTTATTGACTCTCAGCTATTTTTGGAGTTAGTTAATGCTAAAGTTCCTTTTCTTAATGGAGGATTGTTTGACTGTTTGGATGATAAGCAAAATAAAATCTATATCGATGGCTTTTCCGATAATCTCCCCAAGCCCAATATGCTTATTGTTCCAGACTTTCTATTCTTTGGAGAGAGAAAGGGCGAAGACTTATCCGATTTTTATGGGGATAAGAAAAAGAAAAGTGTTGATGCTCTGGGATTAATCGATATTTTGCAAAAATACAACTTCACAATTGAGGAAAATACTCCATTTGATCAAGATGTTTCTCTTGATCCCGAACTGTTAGGGAAGGTTTTTGAAAACCTTTTAGCCAGTTATAATCCGGAAACGAAAACAACAGCACGAAAACAAACTGGTTCGTTCTATACTCCTCGTGAAATTGTTCAATATATGGTAGACGAAAGTCTAATCGCTTATCTAAAGCAAAGCGTTGGAGAAGAGTATGAAGATGAATATCGGAAATTAATGCAATATGCTGATGAAACTTTAAACATAAATGACAACATTAGGCAAGCAATAATACAATCTATTCAAAAGTGCAAAGTATTAGACCCTGCATGTGGCTCCGGGGCTTTCCCTGTAGGGGTTTTGCAACAAATGGTTCATATTCTTTCGCAACTTGATCCCCAAAATGAAATTTGGAAGAATTTAATTCTTGAAGAGTCTATTAAAGAGTTGAGTTCCACTCTGAAGGACTATACAAAAGAAGAACGAGAAGAGATTCAAGCAGATATTAACCGAAACTTCGATGATAACATTAACCGACCCGATTATGCACGTAAATTATACTTGATAGAAAGGTGTATTTACGGTGTCGACATTCAAAGCATTGCTGTTCAAATTTCAAAATTAAGATTTTTCATTTCTTTAGTCGTAGATCAGTGTCCAACTCATAACCCCAAGGAAAACTTTGGGATTCGTCCTTTACCAAATCTTGAAGCGAAATTTGTTGCTGCTAACACTCTAATCGGACTTAGTAAAACAAAAACTCTTTTTGATAGCCCTGAAGTAGAAAAACTGCAAGAAAAACTCAACCAAGCCAATCACCGGATATTCGGAGCAAAAAGTAATAAATCTAAAAACAAGTATAAAGCCCGCGTAGAAGAACTGCAAGCTCAAATTGCAGAAAAACTGGAAGAACTTGGAGTAGTTGGTAATGACGATGCTCGTTTGATGCAGCAATGGAAAATGTTTGACCAAAATGCGTCTTCTCCTTTTTTCGATCCTGAATGGATGTTTGGCTTGAAATCAGGGGCGTCAAATCAAGACGGTTATTTTGATATTGTGATAGGAAATCCGCCATGGGGAGCAAAATTGACGTTGGAAGAAAAAGCAATGTTCAAAACACTCTATTCAGAAATAGATTCTTCGACACCAAA
>JAQVNN010000122.1 GCA_028703105.1 Paludibacter sp.
ACCACTTTGAGTTTGATGAATTTACCGTGATAGATACCGTGATGATGGGGCACGATGTGCTGTGGAATATAAAAGAAGAGAAAGATGCCATCTATCTGAAAGAAGATTTCTCGGATGCAGATGGTATCCACGCCTCTGAACTGGAAGATAAATTTGCGGAGCTGGGAGGCTGGAACGCTGAGAGCGATGCTGCGGCGCTGTTGAGCGGACTGGGTGTCAGGGAAGAATTGCATTACCAACTGATGCAAGAGTTAAGTGGAAAAGAAAAGGTACGTGTATTATTAGCAAGAGCACTTTTCGGTAAACCGGATAACCTTCTGCTTGATGAGCCTACCAACGATTTAGACGTGGAAACTGTGATGTGGCTGGAGAATTACCTGGCCAACTACGAGAATACGGTGTTGGTGGTTTCGCACGACCGACATTTTTTAGATGCAGTCAGCACCCATACCGTGGATATTGATTATGGTAAAATACAGCTTTTCGCGGGGAACTACTCATTCTGGTATGAATCCAGTCAGCTTGCCCTGAAACAGCAACAAATACAGAATAAAAAAGCCGAGGACAAGCGCAAAGAACTTGAAGAGTTCATCCGCAGATTCAGTGCCAACGTGGCCAAATCGAAACAAGCTACCAGTCGCCGGAAAATGCTCGAAAAACTCAATGTGGATGAAATTCAGCCATCGACCCGTAAATATCCCGGGATCATCTTTACACCTGAAAGAGAACCAGGGAACATGGTGTTGGAAGTGAAGGGGCTGGGAAAAACAGCTGAAGATGGAACCGTTTTGTTTCAGGATGTCAATTTCAATGTGGAGAAAGACGACAAGATCGTGTTTGTTTCCAAAGACCCTCGCGCCATGACGGCCTTTTTCGAAATTATCAACGGGCACGATGACAAGCACGAAGGAAGTTACAATTGGGGAATTACAATTACCCATGCTTATTTGCCGCTGGATAATTCCGCGTTTTTCAATACCGATTTGAATTTGGTTGACTGGCTGGGACAGTTTTCCGATGATACGACCGAATCATTTATCCGGGGATATCTTGGTAAAATGCTTTTCTCCGGAGAAGAGATTTTCAAAAAAGCCAGTGTCCTGTCGGGAGGAGAGAAGATGCGTTGCATGATAGCGCGCATGATGCTCAAAAACGCCAACATAATGATCCTGGACTCGCCTGCTAATCATCTAGACCTGGAATCCATTCAGGCATTTAACAATACGTTGATGAATTTCAAAGGCAATATCCTGATGGCTTCGCACGACCGCGAATTTATTCGTACCGTGTGTAACCGCATCATCGAACTGACACCCAATGGCATCATTGATAAGCAAATGGATTTCGATGATTATGTAAGCTCAGAAGACATCAGGGAGATACGCGCAAGGATGTATTATCTTTGATGCGTTGTACTCCACCACCAACCACGGTATTTTAATGTTCTGAATGTAGCACTTCCCCCATCTCTTATTCCTCCGGGTAAAGCAGTGAAACCCCAGTCCATTGCATCGTTATTGGGAGATTCCCAGTGAATTGTTCCGGATTCTTTGAGTTTGCTTCCGGCATCCTCAAAACCACCCAGGTATTCGATGAGTGTTTCCCAGTCATTGCTTGTTAGAATTCTCCAACCTTCGGGAGCCAGGTTACCTGTGTCCACGGCATACCAGTTGTAAAGTAAGCCGTAAATTGTTTTGTTGGAGCTGCTATTGGCATAAGTGCTGTATCCTGGGTTAGTAGAATGATATCCTGAAATTACCGCGATAGGTGTGCCATCCTTGTATTTAGTCGTCCGCAGGTTTTCCACCATCCAGGTTTGAGTGCCGATAGTTATGGTATGATAGATATTCCCATCAACATCAGTTACTGTTTCACTGTTTTGCGTGTTGCTCCAACATATCCCCGTACGTGTTATTTGTCCGCCGGCTGCTGATACGTTGATGCCAAATTTAGCCGTAGTCTGCCTGACATCTTTCAGGTAAGAGGTAACTATGGCCGGATGATCTTTCAGGCACCTGATCGAAAGCCCCGAGTTGATAGGCATACTATAATTATATGAATCAAAATCCATTATCATGGATTTATATGAACCTTCATAGAAGGTGCTTGTCCACCAATAACCGGAATTCCCTTTGTCATTGTATATGCCTGTTTCACTTCGATAACCACCTGGAAGAGCTGTAAACCCGCTGAAATTTGTCCCGTTGGCATAATCCGGGAGCCAGTGAGTTGCTTCTGCCTCTTTCAGTTTAATAGCGTTGTGTTCCTGGTTCTCTCCATTATAAGCCAGACTGCTGAACAACATTTCCAGTTCAGTTTCCGTCGGGACATGCCATCCTGTTGGAGCCAGTTTATTCGTCATTACAGTATGTTGATTGTACAAGAATCCATAGGTATCTTCAGGTGCGTTGTTATCATAAGTACAATAAGCTGCCGTGGTGTTTGTTTTCCATGTTTCAACATCGGGAATCAATGGAATGGGTGTTCCATCGTTGAGTTTGGTGACCCGCAAATCTTCCTTCATCCAGATTTGATTTCCAATCTGAACCGTGTTATAGGTATTTCCATCGATATCTGTTACAGTGCCATGATCGGTAGTAGTAAAAGATTTCACTTCTCCATAGGATGTCCGAACCACCGTCATTGGTAATATGTCCTTCGCAACCGGCAGAAGTAGCCCTACCGGCTGAGATCATTCCTGTTAAAACTGTTGGGGGTTGATTCTTTACGCAACGTACCGATAAACCATAGCTGACAGAGCTTGCGTCAATTGAAATACCCCAGGGTTGAATTGTTGCGATCGATAAATATACGCTGGTGTATGACGGTGTCTTTTTTACATTAACGGTATCTTTTCTTTTTACAGTGGCCATTTGTCCGGGAGTTTTTGTCCAGTATGGAGAGAACTGGTTGATTCCGCTAAACGAATAATTGTCTCTGGCTCCGGTACCTACTGCAGAAAAACCAGTAGTGTTAAAGGGAGGATCGGAAAGGGATTCCCAATATATCGGATTTCCTTCCATCAGGGCTGATGTATTACATAAAATAAAAATGTTAGGTTTGTTATTATCATTAATAAATTTCACGGGTTCAGCCAGGTTTATCAACGGATACTTTGTTAAAGCCAGTTATTTGATGGATTCAACATTTTTTCGACAGTATCCATTCATGCATGGAGGCAGCTGCCTTGCGCCCATCACCCATGGCCAGGATTACCGTGGCGCCACCCCTGACGATATCACCACCTGCAAACAACATCGGGATGTCGGTTTGCATGGTGTCCTGGTTCACTAGGATGGTGCCCCACTTGGAAACCTGCAATCCGCCGACAGTTTGCGGAATCAAAGGGTTGGGCGATACGCCCACGCTCACGATTACTTCATCGACTTCGATGGTTTCGGTGCGACCGGGAATTTCGACCGGCGAGCGGCGTCCGGAGGTATCGGGCTGTCCGAGTTCCATTTCCTGCAATACCATGTGGGTTACACGGCCTTGCTCATTGCCGATAAATTCAATCGGGTTGCGCAAGGTCATGAATTCGATGCCTTCTTCCTTGGCGTGTTTTACTTCTTCGAGTCTGGCCGGCATTTCTGCTTCGGAACGGCGATACACAATCATCGCACGATCTGCTCCCAATCGACGGGCCGTACGAACGGAGTCCATGGCAGTATTACCGCCACCAATCACCGCTACGTGTTTGCCTTTGAATACCGGAGTATCCGATTCGGAACTGGCTGCATCCATCAGGTTAACCCGGGTGAGGTATTCGTTCGATGACATTACACCAACAAAATTTTCTCCTTTGATGCTCATGAAACGGGGTAATCCGGCTCCACTGCCTACGAACATGCCTTCGAATCCTTCTTCTTTTAAATCTTCCAAGGTGATGGTTTTGCCGACAATGCAGTTGGTCACGAATTTCACGCCCATGGCACGCAGGTTGTCAATTTCAACATCCACAATCACGTTGGGCAAACGGAATTCGGGGATACCATATTTCAACACACCACCAATTTCATGCAGGGCTTCGAAAACAGTTACATCATATCCGAATTTAGCCATGTCGCCGGCGAATGATAATCCGGCCGGACCGGAACCTACCACGGCGATTTTGATGCCGTTAGGTGCAGCGACTTCAGGAACGGAGATGTTGCCACTTTCCCGCTCATAGTCTGCTGCAAAACGTTCCAGGTGACCGATGGCTACCGGCTGTTTTTTCATCTTGACGTGGATACATTGTGCCTCGCATTGCTTTTCCTGCGGACAAACACGGCCGCAAACTGCCGGTAGTGCTGATGTTTCTTTCAGCGTTTTGGCGGCACCAAGAAAATCGCCGACTTCGATTTGTTTAACAAACTTGGGAATGTAAATGCTAACCGGACAACCTTCCATGCAGGTTGGGTTGGCACAGTCGAGACAGCGTTTGGCTTCGAGCATCGCCATCTCGGCGGTTAGTCCCAGGTTTACTTCTTCGTTGTTGTGACTTCGGTATTCCGCATCGAGTTCCGGCATGTGTACCCTTGTCAATGAGGTGCGCTCTTTGGCTTTCATGGTGTTACGCAATTCTTCTCTCCAGGCTTGTGCTCTTTCTTCTGCAATATTCGGCATCTTGGTTTATTTTTTTACCACATTAGTCACATGAATTATAAAAGCGTGACTCTTTGTGGTATATGCTATGTAAAATTTTTATAATATTCTTTTTAGCTAAAAACTATGTTTTCTTATGTGACTCATGTGGTTTGAAAAAATCACACATGACAATCGAAGCGTTCCATTTCTTCGCGTTCTATGTCCTTGTAACCACCCAGTCGCATCAGCATTTCATCAAAATCAACTTGATGGGCGTCGAATTCGGGACCATCCACACAAACGAACTTCACTTTACCCCCAACGGTCACGCGACAGGCACCACACATGCCAGTTCCGTCCACCATGATGGTGTTCAGCGAAGCCACGGTAGGGATTTCGTATTTTTTGGTCAGTATGCTCACGAACTTCATCATCACAGCCGGACCAATGGTTACACACATATCCACTTTTTCGCGGTTGATGACCATTTCTACCCCATTGGTTACGAGTCCTTTGTTGCCGTAAGAGCCATCATCGGTCATCACAATCACTTCATCCGAATGTTGTTTCATCTGATCCTCAAGAATAATGAGGTCTTTGTTACGGGCAGCCAACACGGTAATCACTTTATTCCCGGCTTTTTTCAGCGCAGCCACGATGGGCAACATC
>JAQVNN010000033.1 GCA_028703105.1 Paludibacter sp.
TCATTAATCATATTGTTTATTTTTTTGATTATCTTTTCAGAAGGGTTATTCCCAAATTTCTGGTGATGGATAAAATATATTACAACATTACACAAGGAAAAAACAGAATTTTATCGAAGACTGAAGTACTTGGAAGACTGGTATATTGTGGATTTGATATTGTAGAAACCAAAAAGATTAATAAAATCACTTATGTGGTTGCCTATAAAGTAAAAAATCTTAATGTAATTCTGGAAAGTAAGCGATACGGACCACTTCTGACATTAAGAAGGGTGGGAAAAAACGGAAAGGTATTTAATGTGTATAAATTTCGCACTATGTATTCCTATGCAGAATATCTCCAAGCCTATATTTTCAGGATGAATAAACTGCAAAGAGGAGGAAAGTTTTATAAAGACTTTCGCATCAATACTATGGGTAAGTTCATGCGTAAGTATTGGATTGATGAATTACCGATGTTTATCAATGTGTTGCGCGGAGAAATGAAAATCGTGGGTGTACGTCCCCTCAGCCAGCATTACTTTAGTTTATATACCCCTGAATTACAAAGAATGAGGGTACGATTCAAACCGGGATTGTTACCCCCCTTTTATGCAGATTTACCTGAAACACTGGATGAAATTCAGGAATCAGAATTTCGTTATTTGAGAAATTGTGAACAAAATGGTACTTTTGTTACAGATATTAAATATTTCTTTAAGATTATGAACAACATCCTTATTCATAAGGCGAAAAGTGCCTGATTGGAATGTCAAACTGATATTTTGAATGCTATGTATAAATTCTGTAAGCTTTTCCTGATGTTATTTTTTGGATTCTCTGTTGTAGTCGCGCAAGATATTCCAAATCATATTTCTTATCACCGGATTTATGACTTTCTTGATGAACTGGCTAACGATGGGTTCATCGAACTTAATTCTGCTGTAAAACCTTACTCGCAATTATTTATTGCAGAAAAGTTACAGGATATCGCCAACACTTATTCTGATAGAACAAAGAATAAACAGCTCTGTAAACGGCAGAAAAAAGAACTTGAATATTTCCTCAATGAATATGCACTTGAGTTTAACCACCTGCCTCAACGTCCGATTCATATTCATCACACGAATCAAACAGTTAGCTCGATTCTTCCTCCTGTAATTTCTTATAAAGGTGAGTATTTTAAAGCGAGAATAGCACCAATTTTAGGAATGCATATCACTTCTAACGGAAATGAAAAAATTATAAAAAGATGGTATGGTGCGGAGTTTCAGGGCATGATGGGTAAAAACTTATCTATTTATGGCAGTCTGCGTGACATTTCACACACAGGTGATGACCTGTTGTCCAAACCAACTTACCTGAACAACGAACCGGGTTATGAATATACTGTAGGATCCGATTTCAGCGATTCTCGCGGAGGAATTAAGTATGCTAACAAAAAATTTTCCATCGGACTGATTAAAGACAATATTAGCTGGGGCGACAACTATCATTGTTCCAATATCTTATCAGGAAGAGCACCATCTTTTCCTATGATTTATCTTCAGGTTAAACCTGCCGGTTGGTTTGAACTGAATTATTTCCACGGGTGGCTTGTTTCAAATGTACTCGATTCAACCTATTATTATCTCGAAAATGATTCAGAGATACACTACCGTCCGGCAAATAAATTCATTGCTGCAAATTTACTTACCTTTACACCGGTTAAGAATTTGAAATTATCTGTCGGAAATTCCATCGTTTACGCTGAAAGAAATGTGCATCCGGCTTATTTCATTCCAATTGCTTTCTATAAATCACTGGATCATGTATTAACTAAAGGTTTGGGGGTTGAAAACCAGAATTCACAACTTTTTCTGAATATCAGTTCCAGAAATATCAGGCATCTGCATGTATTTGCTTCTGTATTTATTGATGAAATGCAACTTCGCAGATTTAAGCCTGATAGTCCCGACAAAAACCCCATTTCTTATAAAGTCGGAGCGAATTTGTCTAATTTCCTCTTGAAAAATTTTTCGGCTGTGGTTGAATACACCAAATCCAACATACTCAACTACAAACATTCAATTTCAACGCTTACATGGGCATCGAACAGTTATAATCTGGGACATTATCTGGGAGATAATGCACAGGAATTATATGCAGCCCTGCGTTTTAAGCCGATACGCGGACTTGATTTTCAACTCTATTATGTGAATGCAAAACACGGGAATGAATATGAATATATCCGCAGAGGTGTTTTTAATGGAGAAAAAGCGAGTGTTATTGACATCATCAGCAATCCTTCGTTGGGAGATGTTATCTGGACGAATGAAACCATTGGATTCAATACTACCTATGAAATTTTTAGAAATGCATATGCTGTTGCAAAGGTTGAAAAATCCGATATACGGAGCTTTGATGCGATCTCAATTCCTGTTTTTGGAGAAAACAGAATGACGGCACAAGAAGTGATGAACCGTTTTACTCCACAATTTCTACAGGGTAATAACATCACATTCACAGTTGGATTCAGTTTTGGGTTCTAACTGCTAATCAATTTACGCATCAATCTCAGAAAGGATGTGATAAGCCTGATTGACAGTTCGCACCATACTTACAACTACAGAACGACGATTTTGCTGATCACGCAATTGACATTGGCGGGGATGTCGGGCTATAAACTGCAATATTTTACCAAATTGATCCGACTGATAATAGGATGACAGTGGATTCGAGACAAGGAAAGCAATCAGTTTTTCATTTTTGAGCACCAACTTTTCGATGCCGTATTTAATGGCTAACCATCGCAACCGTACAACCAATAGGAGACTTTTGCTTTCTTCGGGAATCTTTCCAAACCGATCTTCCACCTGTTTTTCAAATTCAAGTAAATCAGCTTCATTGTCAATGCTGTCGAGTTCTCGATATAAACTGATTCTTTCTGATATATTTTCGATATAGTCAGATGGAAACATCAATTCCATATCGGTATCAATCTGACAATCTGTAACATAATGAAGAGAAGAATTTTCCCTGGCAATTTCTTCTGCATATAAATCGGAAAACTCTTCCTCTTTAAGTTCATGAACTGCTTCATTCAGGATGCGCTGGTAGGTTTCATATCCCAGGTCTGCAATAAAACCGCTCTGCTCTGCACCCAGCATATTTCCTGCTCCACGGATATCCAAATCCTGCATGGCAATGTTAAAGCCGCTTCCCAGTTCTGAAAAAGTTTCAATAGCCGTAAGGCGACGGCGAGCATCCGGGGTTAACAAACTACTTTCCGGTGCAAGCAGGTAACAATAAGCTTTCCGGTTACTACGCCCTACCCTGCCCCGCAGCTGGTGCAGATCGCTCAGTCCGAATTTATGTGCTGAATTGATAATAATTGTGTTTACATTAGGAATATCTATGCCTGATTCGATGATGGTCGTAGCAACCAGCACATCGTACTCATATTCGATAAAATCAACGATAATTTCCTCGAGTTTATCCGGTGGCATTTGACCATGTCCTACAGCCACACGGACTCCCGGAATTAATTTTTTGATCAACGCTTCCATCTGATAAATGTTCTGGATACGGTTATTGATGAAGAACACCTGGCCATTCCGGTTCATTTCTAACTGAATGGCTTCCCGGATCACATCTTCATCAAAAGTATGCACTTCTGTTTGCACCGGGAAACGATTGGGTGGCGGCGTATTGATAATCGACAAATCGCGGGCGCCCATGAGTGAGAATTGCAAAGTGCGCGGAATCGGAGTAGCCGTCATAGTCATGGTATCCACGTTCACTTTCAGTTCTTTCAGTTTTTCTTTAACCGATACTCCAAAACGTTGTTCTTCATCAATGATCAGTAAGCCCAGGTCTTTGAATTTCACCGATTTACCAACGAGTTTATGTGTACCTATGATGATATCCACTTTTCCTCTGATTAATTTTTCCAATACTTCTTTACTTTGTTTTGGACTTCTGGCTCGACTTAGGTATTCTATCGTCACCGGAAAATCAGCAAGTCGGTCTCTGAAAGTATGATAATGCTGCAAGGCCAATACAGTAGTAGGAACCAGTACGGCCACCTGTTTTCCATCGGTTGCGGCCTTAAAAGCCGCTCTGACAGCCACTTCAGTTTTGCCAAATCCTACATCCCCACAGACTAATCTGTCCATCGGTAAAGTTGATTCCATATCTTTTTTAATGTCGGCCGTCGCTTTTACCTGATCCGGTGTATCTTCATAGACAAAAGAAGCTTCGAGTTCCTGCTGCAAATAACTATCCGGAGTAAACTGAAAACCTTGCTCTGCTTTTCGTTTGGCGTATAATTTTATCAATTCGCGGGCGATGTCTTTGACCTTGCTCTTGGTTCTTTCCTTTAACCGTTCCCATGCTCCTGAACCTAATTTATTGATTCTCGGAGCTTCACCTTCTTTGCCTTTGTATTTCGAAATACGATGCAAAGCATGTATGCTTACGAAGATGATATCATCATCGCGGTAAATCAATTTCACCATCTCCTGCATCTTACCGTTGACATTTGTTTTCACCAAACCACCAAAAGTCCCGATACCATGATCTACATGCACTATGTAGTCTCCCATCTGAAACTGATTTAACTCTTTCAGTGTCATCACCACTTTACCCTGGCGGGTTTTGTCGGTACGCAACCTGTATTTGTGGAAACGATCGAACAGCTGATGGTCGGTATAACAGTAAAATGACAAATCATGGTCAACAAAACCCTGATGCAAAGTTTGTTTAATAGGTTCAAACACAATATTATCGCCACGGTCATTAAAAATAGCCTCAATTCTGTCGATTTGCTTCACACTGTCACTCATGATAAACAGCTGATAGGCATCCATCATGCCTTTTTTCAAGTTATCGGCAACCAAATCGAAGTTTTTATGAAACACAGGCTGTGGAGAGGTGTTGAATCTTAATTCCACATCAGGTTCAAAATAATTTCTTTCCCCAACTTCAATTTTTCTGAAAGCATTGATTTCGCAGATAAAATCATCTCCGGTGATGCGGGAGCTATGTAAATCAGGCACAACATCATCTCCCTGATTGGCTTTAATCAATGCTTCATCATACAACAGATTGATTTTATCCTTGATAAATGAAGCGTTAGAGAAAGTCAATAAGGTTGATTTATCCATAAATTCAAAAAAAGACACCCGCGAAACAGATTTATCTTTCTGCAAATCAGGTATAATCTCGACCTGTTCTACTTTTTCTTTTGATAGCTGGTTTTCAATATCAAAGATACGGATAGAATCAATTTCGTCTCCGAAGAAATCACAACGATAGGGCAATTCATAGGCAAAAGAAAAAATATCGACTATTCCTCCACGGATCGAGAACTGTCCCGGTTCATACACAAAGTCCACCCGTGAAAAACCATATTCAGTAAACATTTCTGCCAGAAAATCAATACTGATTGACTCTCCTTTTTTCAACTTCAGCATCCGTGTTTGCATGCCATGTGCTGAAACAACCTTTTGAAACAATGCTTCGGGATAAGTCACGACCACACAGGGCGAATCGTGATTTGCTAGTCTGTTAAGCACTTCTGTTCGCAACACCTCATTTGAAGCATCTAATTGAGAAAGTTTGATGGCCTTTTTAAAAGAAGAAGGAAAGAAAAATACATCAAATTCGTCGAGGCAATTTTTAATAT
Organism: Paludibacter sp.; assembly: GCA_028703105.1. Classification (GTDB taxonomy): domain Bacteria; phylum Bacteroidota; class Bacteroidia; order Bacteroidales; family Paludibacteraceae; genus Paludibacter. The sequence goes on from JAQVNN010000033.1 coordinate 5,648, forward strand.
CGTGGTAAGTATAGGCGGCCTCATCCGCATCTTCCATGATCAACAGAAAAGGAGACGCAACCGAATTTTCATTTTTAAAAAGTGAAGCAATGACAAGGGACAAAACCGATCCGTTCAAACCGGAAATTTTGATGTTTTTTCCGTTCGAGTGTAACCAGGCCATCAACGTATTAAGCTGCGGATGGCAACTGTAAATATGTAAAAAATCACTAAGAATCAAAGCTTAATGGCAAATTTCTTCAGCCGGGCATCCAGCATGTGTGTCGGAATAATTTTTTTAATGCTGTTGGCCACCGCATTCATCATGCCTTCACGCACATAGTCGTACCTGATAACCAGCGAGATCTCTCGAATGGCTTCCGGATCTACTAGATCTCTCAGGTTTTTTTTCTGATTTTCTGATAACAAATCAATATGCAATTCCGGTATCACAGTGTATCCTCCGTTTATATCTACAATTTTTACTAGTGTATCAATACTACCTGCTTCATAAATAGATGACTGATGAACCTGCTGATTGCAGAAATTAAACACCTGACTACGCAGACAATGTCCCTCTTCCAACACCCACAGATTATCCAGCGGCATGTTCCTGCTCGAAATTGATTTTAACTTATACACAGGTGCAGTTGGAGATACATAGGCCACAAACTTTTCATAATAAAGAGGAACCTCCAGTATTTTGGGATCATTCAGCGGAGTAGAAAGTATAGCCATATCTATCTCTGCAATCTGAAGTTTCCGGATGATATCGGCAGTATGCAATTCTGCAACTTTCAACGCGATTTCCGGATAATCTGTTTTCATGTTGGAAATAAACTCCGGAAGCAGGTAAGGAGCAACGGTAGGTATCATGCCCAGGTTCAAATTTCCCTGCAATGAACCTTTCTGTGTACGCACATTTTCTTTCAGCTGATTCACGTGATACATCACTACTTGTGCCTGGTTGATGATTTGCTGCCCTACCTCAGTAGAAAGCAATGGATGTGTTGAACGATCAAAGATGCGACAATCCAGTTCGTCTTCCAGTTTTTGTACCATTGCACTCAGTGTCGGCTGAGTTACACCACATAGTTCGGCAGCCCGCACAAAATGACGCGTTTTATCCAGCGCCAGAATATATTCAAGTTGTTGAAGTGTCATTTAAGATTGTATTATTTAATGAATTATGTGTTTTAAGTTATAGAAGTTATAAGATTAAAGATAATTAAACATCAGTCAATATCGTTACAATTTATCATCTTAACATCTTAACTTCTATAATTGTATCAATACATGTTTATTCTAAATAATCAGAATATTTTTTTATGGGTGTGACAATACGGTATTCCGTTTTTTTTATGATAATATTCCTGATGGTAATCTTCTGCTTCCCAAAATTCAGAAGCCGGACGAAGTTGGGTAGCCACCCTGTATCCTTTATCTGTCAAAATCCTGATGTACTTTTCAACAATTAGCCGCTGATTTTCATTCACATAAAAAACAACTGACTGATATTGTTCACCGATATCAGGACCCTGACCTCCCACCTGTTCAAAATCATGTGTTTCATAATACAACCTGAGCAAGAATTCAAACGTAGTGATTTCCGGGTTGAAAGTTACCTCTACAACTTCCACATGTCCCGTCATCCCGGTGCAGACTTCTTTATAAGTTGGAGCAAAAGTCTGTCCACCCATATAACCTACAGTTGTAGCTACAACGCCTTTAGCTTTCATAAAATGATACTCAGTTCCCCAAAAACAACCGGAGGCGAAATAAACTTTTTCCATCTGTAATTTATTGAATAAACAGCTTTATCGGATTCTATTCAACGATTTTATCAGGGCTTCGTCTTTTCCAATAGCTCTTATAGCCATAATACTCAGAATAATACTTACCAAAGGAAATGCAGCCGGTATTTCAAGATATGATGAAGCATCCAGCGCTTTTCCAAATTGCCATAAATAAATGAACAATAGTCCGTAAAACCCGGCCATCAGCACTAAGTTAAAAATAATCAGACGAATCTGCAGCAATCTTTTCTTAAATAATAATATTGTAATAAATGAGAGTACCGGTATTATGGCCATCAAAGCCGTCAGTATCCAAGTATTGGCCATCATAGTTTTTCCTGAAATATTTATTTCGAATAATCCCAGGTAACTTATTTCGTAAATCATCGCTTGTTGTAGGTTTTGCAATCCGGCTACCGGTAAAAAAAAGGTAACCGAGGTCAAAACAACAACAAGAAACAAGTAAAATGTTTGAATCCTTTGTATCATTATTCAATAAAAATTATATTTATCCATTTTAAATCTTCTTTTTCCATTTCATATCCCGAACCTCGTATATTCGTTCGATGATATCTACCACTTTCATTCCTTCAAGAATATTTGTTTTGATATCGCCGTCACCCATCAGTTTTTCAACTACATTTTCAATTACATAATGATGATTTTGAGCAGAACCTTTGTATTTGCCATAATCATTGGGTGGATTTGACGCAGGAAGTTCAGGCATAACATAATCTTTGATATGACAATACACAACCTCATTCATGTACTGCCCGGCAACTTTTACCGTTCCTTTCGATCCAATGATGGTGATGGCGCTTTCAAAGTTTGTATCCCAAACCGATGTTGAATAATTCAAACACCCCATTCCCATTCCGTCAACAAAGTTAAAAGTCACAATTCCACTATCCTCAAAATCAGTTAAATGTTGGTGGTTGAAATCGGCAAAGGTTCCGTTGATATTGGTAATATCTCCAAAGAGCCAATACATGATATCAATAAAATGCGAAAATTGAGTAAACAAGGTTCCCCCGTCTAATTTTGCATTCCCATGCCAGCTTCCGGGTTGATAATACTGTTTATCACGGTTCCAGTAACAATCCAGTTTTACCATGTATATATCGCCCAACACCTGATCGTCCACAATTTGTTTTAACCACACGGCTGGAGGAGAATACCGGTTTTGCATGACACTGAACACGTGTCTAGACATTTTCAGCGATTTAAACAATATTTTTTCAGCATCACTTTTTGTAAGCGCAATCGGCTTTTCAAGTACAACATGTTTTTTAGCTTCTAATGCTTTAATGGCATATTCTGCATGAAAACCATTGGGAGTACATACGTTTACAACATCAAAATCCAACCCCGATTGAAGTAATTCATCAAAAGAAGAAAAAAAATTTTCTTCAATATTCTCGAGGCCCAGTTCGTGTTTCGACAAAACATCGCATACAGCGACCAATAATGTGTCCGGATTTCTCCTGATCATTTCAGCGTGTCTTTTTCCAATGTGCCCCTGACCTACAACTGCAAATTTTATCATATGCATATAATTGATTTAAGTTCCACTTAACTAATTCTTTTTACTGTGTCATTCTCAAACAGATACTGTTGTTTAGTCTCCGGACATTCAGCAATACCATGATGGTTAAACTGCAACCGGTGTCCATATTCACTGACCCATCCTGTTTGTTTTGCCGGATTACCCACAACCAAAGCATAAGCCCTGACTGGTTTAGTTACCACAGCCCCTGCTCCAATCATGGCATATTCACCAATTTCATTTCCACATACAATCGTTGCATTAGCTCCGATACTAGCACCTTTACACACCCGTGTTGTTTTATAAGCATCCCGGCGGTTCACGTGACTGCGGGGATTGATAACATTCGTAAAAACCATGGACGGTCCAAGAAAAACATCATCTTCACAAACCACGCCGGTATAAACCGAAACATTGTTTTGAATTTTCACATTCCGTCCAAGTTTTACCCCCGGAGAAACAACAACATTCTGACCAATATTACATGCTTCTCCTATCTCACACCCGGTCATGATGTGTGAAAAATGCCATATTTTGGTTCCCGCACCAATAATGCAACCTGCATCTATTACTGCCGTTTCATGTACAAAGTATTCATTCATAAGTAATCAATCAGGTTTTCGGTAATGTACTGAATTTGTTTTTCACTCATCTCTGTATGAATAGGCAAAGATAATACACATGCAGCTAATTTCTCTGCAACCGGTAAATCACCTTCCTGATATCTTTTATCTTTGTATGCTTTTTGCATATGCAGAGGTACCGGATAGTACACCATTGAAGGAATCCCCCTGGCCTGTAAATGTGTTTGCAATCCGGCACGATCAACACCATTTAGTTTCAGTGTATATTGATGAAAGACATGGGTTGATGAAAGGTTCCTTCCCGGAATTATAAGTTGTTCAACATTGGAGAAAGCCTTATCGTATTCAGCAGCAACCACTTGTCTTGCACGAATATAATTGTCCAGGTATTTCAGTTTTACATCAAGAATTGCAGCCTGGATACTATCAAGACGCGAATTTACCCCAACGTAATCATGATGGTACCTTACTTCCATACCATGATTGGCTATAGCACGCATTTTTATTGCAAGGACATCATTATTTGTGAAAATAGCACCGCCATCGCCATAACAACCTAAGTTTTTTGAAGGAAAAAAAGAAGTACATCCAATATGTCCCATACAACCGGATTGCGCTTTTGATCCATCAGCAAAAGTATAAACAGCACCAATTGACTGACAAGCATCTTCAACTACATACAAATTATGAGTGTGGGCAATTTCCATAATCGCATCCATATCAGCATGCTGACCAAACAAATGCACCGGAATAATCGCTTTTGTTTTCGGGGTGATAGCCTGTTCTAACGCATCAATGGATATATTAAAGGTATCATAATCAACGTCCACTAGAACCGGTGTCAATCCAAGTAAAGCAACAACTTCAGCCGTTGCAATAAAGGTGAAGGTAGGCGTAATTACTTCATCTCCCGGCTGCAAACCGAGTCCCATAAGAGCAATCAGCAAAGCATCAGTACCATTACCAACAGGAATAACATGTTTAACTCCCAGATAATCTTCCAAATGTTGTTGAAATTCATTCACTTTTCCACCTTTGATAAAGGTAGTAGAATCAATTACCTCCTGAATTCCGGCATCAATCTGTTGTTTAATTTTTTGGTATTGACTTTTTAGGTCAACCATTTGAATTTCCATCGTCATCTTTCTTCCAGTAAAAATTCTATTTCTTCAGGCTGAATCCTGATATTAGAGATATAAGGTTTGTTGTTTATTATTTTTAATTTTTTCTTCTTAAAATCCCCTTTTTTGATTTCATTAAAGTCTATGACAACATGAATATCGCTGTTTTGAAAGGAATTGAAATTTTTCATACCGATGTTGAAAACAGCCTTAACTTCTGCAGGAAAAGACAAAACAGAGATATTTTCGGGGTTGTTAATAATCTGAACAGGCAAACTGACTGTTTTTTCTGTAAACATTTCAGCACAAGCCTTTACGGCTATTTTATCAACAGCAAATCTGACAGATTGAATGGGTTTTATCAAAACAGAACGAGTCACAGTATCCCGCAAATTTGTTATGTTAAGTTTTTCAGTATGTAACTCGGTGAGTTTCTCCAGAACAACAAGAGGACCATATACTTCAATTTCCTGAGGAAAGAAAACAAGCGGACTGCAAAGCATATATTGATTTTCCAGGCTGACCTCACTTATTAACCTGACAGGTAATTTTTTTGAATAAAGTTTGATATAAGCAGTACTGATGTTTTCCGGATTTATCAACAGAATGGAGGTTGAAGGCAACAGTCTCTCAGAAGCTGCAGACAACAATTGTAAGTTTGAAACACTAAAATGACCTTTTTCGGTGTTAGTTTGCTTAAATTCAACGTGAACAGGATCCGGTTTTTTACGCAGATAAGTCCATAAATTTACACCTAAATCTTTCACTTTAACCCGGATTTCTGAAGGTAATTCCTCCTCAAACATCAGGTTTTGAGGTACGTCCGAATAAACTACAGGTATGGTTAACGAAAGCTCCCGTTCTTTATTCAGGGCATTAATAAACCAAAACGCAGCTGAAAGCAACAAAAATACCAAAAAGCTTAAAACATCTTTAGAGATAAAGAATGCTTTAAGCTTCAGGACAAATTTTAATAATTTCCTTTTGCTGTAATCAGCCATTGTCTGATAAAATTATTTCTGCTGTCCTTGCTGTGCATCCTGTAATGACAGAAAAACAGAAGATTTATCTACTTTAATACGTACATTTTCTGCAATTTCAATAATCACAGTATTATCATCCTTGATTTCACGGATTTTGCCGTAAATACCGCCCGATGTAACTACTTTATCACCAATTTGCATATTTTCACGTTGCTTTTTGATTTCTTTCTGACGTTTTTGCTGCGGACGAATCATAAAGAAATAAAAAACAACAAAAATCAATACCATCATCAGGATACCTGACATGCCGCCTCCTTGTCCTGCAGGAGCTTGTAATAATAAGCTTAATAAATTCATGTTTTATGTTTTTAAATTAACACTTGCAAATATAGTATATTTTTTTATTTTGTGAACATCACTACTTTAATCAACTTATTATCCTGCTTCAGCTGTCCGACTATATTATCCAGCACACCATTGATAAATGTCCCGCTTTTATCCGTACTATAATTCTTAGCGATCTCGATATACTCATTCAGAGTAACATTAACCGGAATTGTTGGAAAATCCATTAACTCAGATAAAGCTACCTGCATAATCAGGATATCCATAAAAGCAATCCGGTCGAGTTCCCAATTTTGGGTATGCTTGTCGATTATTTCACGATAGCTGTTCCCGTTGTTAATAACCCCGTGTAATAATTTTTTTGCAAATTCAACGTCTTCTTCATCTTTAAACATAGGAAGAAGAGCTTGCCCTGCCCCTGCCTCACGGTCGAAACGTTTGATAGTCTTAATAATAAAGCTGACAACAATTTCAACATCATCTGTCCAGAATATACTTTGATCTTCAATCGAACTGTCAAGATTTTCATTTAACAAAACAACTTTTTTGAAAATTTTCCGCCAGAGATCTTTATCTTCTTGATAATCGACTAACTCCTGGTTCATATATTCCTGATAAAAATCACATGCGACAACTTCTTCGTAAAGTTCTTTGATTATTTCCGGATGATTTACCCAGGATAATTTATGCTGATTTAAATATGTATTGAATTGAATATTTTCCCGCAACTGCGCTACAAAAGTATTGTCAATAAAACGGGTATTGGGATTGATATCTTCCGGAGAAGGTCGTAGTTTGTTTTTTTTCGATTCAATGCGGGAAACAGCATAATCGGTGATCAAAACAGCGAGATTAAACAAATGGTAATAAAGATCATAAGTCTTTTCAATACTGTGAAATAACTCTTTTTCAACCATAAGAGCTGTTTTACCTTCGCCCTTATAAAATGCATACAAGATTTGTATAATCTTGATTCGCAACAAAATTCTATTTATCATACAATAATGTGAACGTTTTCAAATTTTGAGCAAAGATACTGTTTTTTAGATAAAAATATAATCATTTGCTTGTTAATTTCAAAAAAAATACAGAAATTTGGAGTCAAAAGGTCAATATTTATTTATTTAGTGTTAAGGCCTTAATAATAAACAATTTAGAAGATATTCGTTATGGAAGTAGAGAAAAGAAAAATTGAATTGGAGAAAAAAGACAACGAAATTATTTATTCTAAATCCATTAAAGCAGGAAAAAGAATTTATTACCTAGATGTTAAGAAGAGTAGAAACGAAGATTTGTTTTTGGCCATTACTGAAAGCAAAAAGAAAGTCAATGGTTTTGACCAGGAAGCGCAAGTAACTTACGAAAAGCATAAGATATTCCTCTACAAAGAAGATTTTAACAAGTTTCTGGAAGGATTGGAAGATGTAATCGGATTCATCAAAAGAGAACAAGGAGAAGCTCTGCCGAGAAATTATTCTGAACCAGACAACACAGCATCTTCTGAGGCATCAGATGAAGAAACAAACGAAGAACCTGAAGTAAAAAAGAGTTTTTTCGATAAATTTAAATTTTGAATCCGGATGAAAGCTTTTGCAAGCGACAATTACGCTGGTATTCATCCGGAAATACTGGAAGCTATTCAACAAGCCAATTATTCACATGATGTCGCTTATGGTGCCGACCAATTGACAAATCAGGCCGGGAAGTTATTTGAATCTATCTTTGGATCGGTAAAAGTGCTTTATGCTTTTAACGGCACAGGAGCCAATGTTGTTGCTTTAAAATGCTGCACCCTTCCCTTTCACTCAATTATTTGCTCAGATTTTGCTCACATACACGTAGATGAATGTGGTGCTCCTGTTCAGAGTACCGGGTATACATTAGTACCTTTACATACACCCAACGGAAAACTTACTCCTGAAATTATCCGGCCTGTGCTCAAAGCCAGGGGTAATGTCCACCATAACCAACCAAAAGTAATTTCTATCAGCCAGAGTACAGAACTGGGTACAGTATATTCATTGAAGGAGCTAACCGCGTTGTGTGAATTTGCTCATGCCAATGAATTGTATGTACACCTCGATGGAGCAAGAATATCGAATGCAGTTGCTGCGCTTAACACTGATTTTAAATCTGCTACGGTTGACTGTGGTATTGACATCATGAGCTTCGGTGGTACAAAAAACGGACTGATGATAGGTGAGGCTGTACTGATTTTCAATGAAGAACTTAAAAAACATGCCGATTTCTATCAGAAACAATCGGCACAACTTTTTTCAAAAAACCGCTTTATTGCAGCGCAGTTTATCGCGTTACTTCGTGATGACTTATGGTTTAGAATGGCTTCACATGCCAACAGGATGGCTCGTTTGCTGGCGACTGAAATATCTGAAATTCCCGAAGTGAGAATTACACATTCCGTTGATGCAAATGCAGTATTTGCCATCATTCCGAAGAAAGCCATCGAACCTTTGCAAAGGATTTATCCCTTTTACATTTGGGATGAAAACACGATGGAAATCAGGTGGATGTGTTCTTTCGACACAACTCCTGAGGATGTTATGGATTTTGTGGAATCGCTAAAACGTATAATTGCCCCATCTCATACCTGATAACTTCAACAGCAGTATCTTTGGAAATAAATCCACTTTCAGAAACTGCATCATAAACGGAACCTTCAATACTAACTTTTCCCGACGGACGTAAATCTGTTCGTGCAGTGCCTCTTTTACCAACCAATGCTTTATGCTCCATGGGGACTGCAACATATCCTGCTTCTTTTTCAAGGTTTGTATTAAGAGCAATGTTTTTTAATAATCCTTTTGTTCCAATCTTTGCACTCAGATATAATACTAGTGCAAATCCCAATGTGATACCCGCCGTAACGGTAAGTAAAGCTTTGCCTATTCCACCCGTTTCTACTGGTTTAAAATCAAAATTAACGTTTTCCAGTAAACTCAGGGTTAATCCTGCAATGATCAGGACAATGCCAGAAATACCAGCAATACCAAATCCCGGAATAACAAAGATTTCCAGAACTAACAATATCAGGCCGATTATGAACATCAATATCTCCCAATTAGCTGCCAATCCTTCAATATACAAAGGAGCAAAATACAACAAAGCTGCTGTTATAGCAATTGCGAGCGGAAAGCCTACCCCCGGAGTTTGAAGTTCAAAATAAATTCCTCCAATGATCAACATAATCAATATCCCCTGAAAAACGGAACTCATCAGAAAACCCTTGATATTATCTATGACCGTAGGCCGGAAGTTTATTAATTTATAAGATTCAATACCCAAATTTTCAGTAATTAACTCATCAATACTGGCAGCAATACCTTCACAATATCCATACTTTTGTGCTTCAAGGGCCGTAAAAGTAAGGGTTTTCCCCGAGTCAATGAGGTTGGGCACCACTGTTCTTTCATCCACCATTGCCTCTGCAATCAGCGGATCGCGTTTCCATCTAAAAATCGTATCATTCCCCCGGATGATGGTGTCGCGCCCTTGTGCTTCTGCAGTGGCACGCATGGTGGCACGCATATACGACTGATACTTATCGGGCATTTGTTCTCCGGTTTGATTTACAACAGTCGCTGCTCCAATGCTGGCTCCCGGACGCATGAAAATTTTATCGCAGGCAATTGATATCAACGCTCCTGCCGATGCTGCATTGTTATCTATAAAAACATAAACCGGTAAACTTGCATTTAAAATTTTTGTACGGATAGAATCTGCATAAGCAACTTCTCCACCGTACGTATTCATATGAATTAAAATGACATCTGCCTCTTTCTCTAAGGCTTCTTCAAAACCTTTTTGGATGTAGAGCCAGGTTGTACTGCCAATATCCTTTTTAATGTCAATTTTAAAAATTACTTTTTCAGAAGCCTTTACACTGCCGATCAAATTTAGAACCGCTATAAATAATATTGTAAAAGAAATTTTTCTCATTTTCTAAAATATTTTCTTCAAATATAGTATAATTTCAAAAATATATGATTATATTTGTAGCGAAAATATTATTAAAAAATTTTCGAAAGAGCTCTTTATTTCGCATCATTCAGTATAGACAACTGACAATCAATTACTTGCTTTTATGAGGAAGTTTTTTCATAATGTGGAGTTGGACCCATATTAGGTTCTGTTAAGTTATTCACACTAAAACTACAGAAAATGAAAAATGTACACATTGAAAATGAGTTGGTAGCATTACAAAGCAACATGAGAAATTTTGCTTTTTCACTCACTTTAAACCGTGAAGAAGCAGAAGATCTATTGCAGGACACTACCTTAAAAGTATTGGATAATCAGGAAAAGTTTACTGACAATGTCAATTTTAAAGGATGGGTGCTCACCATCATGAAGAATATCTTCATCAACAATTATCGTAAGATTGTGCGTAACCAGACTGTTATTGACAAGACTGAAGATTTGCATCACCTGAATTTGCCTCAGAATTCCGGATTTGAAAGTCCCGAAAGTTCTTTCTCGGTAGGAGAAATTACGAACAGCATTAATTCTTTTGCTGATGAATACAGAATTCCTTTTAATATGCATGTTCAGGGTTTCAAATATGAAGAAATTGCTGAAAAAATGAAATTGCCTATAGGCACTGTTAAAAGCCGTATTTTTCTGGCTCGTAAGCGTCTTCAGGAACAATTAAAAGATTACCGTTATTAACTATAAACAGGTACAAAGAGCCGGAGAAAATAATCTTCGGCTCTTTTTTGTTATTAATCAACATCCTGCAAAGAAAAAACACTACATCAGGAAAAAACTTCTGTAAAAGATATGAACGAAGGAATTATCATGCTCGGGAGCAATGTTAACCCGGAAGAAAACATTACAAAAGCCAAAGAAAAAATCAATGATAAATATGAAATCATTGATGAAAGTACTGTTTTAATTACCCTGCCCAGAAGCAAAAAATATAAGAATCATTTTTTGAATCAGGCCATCAAAATATTATCTGATGAATATTTTGAAGATTCAGTCCGGTTTTTCAAAAAAATTGAACAGGAATTAGGGAGAACTCCCGAAGGAAAATTAAAAGGACTGGTTCCCATCGACATCGACTTTGTTTTCTGGAATGAAACATCCATGCGGGATGACTATGAAAAATGGGACTTTGTAAGAACATGCATCGACCAAATAAAAGACAAACCTTCAATAAGTTTGCTATAGCCTCGGATTCTTAGCTCTTAAGAAATTATTCAACGTTTGTTCTGCTTCTTTTTTTGCTTTTTCCAAATCATCATTTACAATTGTCACATCAAAGTGGGGAGCAAAAGATAATTCATATGCTGCTTTTGCAATGCGAAGTTCAATCATTTCAGAAGAATCAGTACCTCTGTTTATCAACCGTTCCCGTAACTCTTCGATACTTGGAGGGGCAATAAAAACAAGTAAAGCTCGCTTTCCATATTGCTTCTTAATATTGAGACCTCCGACAACATCCACGTCAAAAACAATGTTTTTACCTTTCTTCCCGATTCGTTCCACTTCGCTACGGAGGGTTCCATAATAAGTATCTTTATACACTTCTTCGTACTCAATAAACTCATTGGCGGCTATCCTCCGGCGAAATTCATCCGGAGATAAAAAGTAATATTCTACTCCGTCCTGCTCATTACCCCGTGGGGGACGACTGGTAGCCGAAATTGAAAATTCAATTTCAAATCCGATCTTCAACAGGTGATTGACTATGGTACTTTTCCCCGAACCGGAAGGAGCTGAAAATATGATTAGTTTTGCGGCCATTTAATTTTGTGGTTAGTGGATTAGTAGGTTAGTTAGTCAGTGGTTAATGGTCGATAATAAATAACCATTAACCAACTAACCCCACTAATATAAGCAGTACTCCTGTAAGCCGGGTTCTGTGCCTTGCAAGCAAGGTGTTTGTCATTTATCTTGGACAATTGTCACCAACTGCCTCCAGCGATCTACCCCCCGGCATCGAACGGGCCGTCCTACATGCGCCGGTGTACATGATCTTGCAACCCATAGGGTGTACGGCTACCTGTGTTGCCACAAGTACCGGTAAGCTCTTACCTTACCTTTTCATCCTTACTCCGGCGAACCGGAGCGGTTATTTTCTGTTACACTACCCTGCCCTCACGAACAGCTTCCCGTTAAGAAGTATGGTACCCTTTGTTGCCCGGACTTTCCTCTTTATTTATAATAAAGCGACAAACCGGAGTACTGATAATTTTTGCACAAAGATAGTGTTTTGCTGATAATACAGCAATAGTGATTTGCAAGGAAAACTGTAAACAAAAATTTATGCGAATCAAGAGTTGAATTGTTCTAAGAAGCTGCGCAGCTTAGCAAAACGATGCAACTTATAATAAAAAAAGTCAAAACAATAATCTGGATAAAAAAACACGAAACATTTACGAATGTTTCGTGTTTTTTATTAAAACTATGCCCTCTACATCAGTTATTAGAATAAACTCCAAACCACGGTGAGTCCGGCCATTACGATAGATACCATGCTCATCAGTTTTATCAGGATATTCAAAGAAGGACCAGATGTATCTTTAAACGGATCCCCAACAGTATCTCCTACAACAGTGGCCTTGTGATTATCAGATCCTTTTCCGCCCAAATTACCTTCTTCAATGTATTTTTTTGCATTATCCCAGGCACCACCGGCATTAGCCATGAAGACAGCCAATACAAAACCTGAACTCAATCCACCAATTAAGAGACCAAGTACACCGGCCACTCCAAAAATAACTCCAATTACAATAGGAACAATAATTGCCATAATTGAAGGGAATAGCATTTCCCTCTGTGCGCCTTTGGTAGAAATCGCTACACAGCGTGCATAATCCGGTTCAGCCTTCCCTTCCATAATACCGGCAATTTCACGGAACTGGCGACGAACTTCTTCCACCATACTTTGGGCTGCACGTCCCACGGCATTCATAGTCAGACCACAGAACAGGAACGACATCACCGCACCGGCAAAAACACCCACCAGAACAATCGGGTTCATCAGGTTTACATTGTAGAATTCCATGAAGTCTGAAAAGGTTGCTAATTTAATAGCATCAGAACTCATCATTTCAGCTCCAACCTGAACCAAACCATCAGATGCTGCATCAGCAATACGTACCAATGCAATTTTAATTTCTTCAATATACGAAGCCAACAATGCAAGTGCAGTCAAGGCAGCTGAACCAATAGCAAAACCTTTACCGGTTGCAGCAGTTGTATTACCCAAGGCATCCAATGCATCGGTACGCTGACGAACTTCTTTACCCAATCCGCTCATTTCCGCATTCCCTCCGGCATTATCGGCAATCGGTCCATAAGCATCGGTTGCCAATGTAATTCCAAGAGTTGAGAGCATGCCCACAGCAGCAATACCGATACCATACAAACCAAGACTCAGGTTCTGTGGAGCAAGGAAATTCGCTAAATCAAACTGGATTGCCGATAAATAAGCAAGGATGATAGCAAATCCAATGGTAACCACAGGAATAGCTGTAGAAATCATCCCCAATCCCAATCCTGAAATAATTACAGTAGCCGGACCAGTTTTAGCACTTTCAGCTACTTTCCGGGTTGGCTTGTAACTTTGAGAAGTATAATATTCGGTTGACTGACCAATGATGATGCCGGCAAACAAACCAACGATTACCGAGAAAGAAATACCCATCCAGTTTTGAATTTGCAGGGCATATAAAATTGCAAATGTTGCGATGGCAATCAAGACAGAACTTGTGTTTACACCACGACTCAATGCCGCGAGCAATTGCTTCATTTTAGCGCCTTCTTTTGTCTTCACCAGGAAGATACCGATGATTGACAATATCACGCCAATCGCAGCAATCAACATAGGGGCAATAACTGCTTTTACCTGCATGGCTGGATTCATCATGAATGCCGAGGCACCCAATGCTGCAGTTGCCAGAATGGAACCGGCATAAGATTCGTACAGGTCAGCGCCCATACCGGCCACATCACCTACATTATCCCCCACATTATCAGCAATAGTAGCCGGGTTACGCGGGTCATCTTCCGGGATTCCAGCTTCCACCTTTCCTACCAGGTCGGCGCCCACATCAGCAGCCTTGGTGTAAATACCCCCCCCCACACGGGCAAATAAAGCCTGTGTAGAAGCTCCCATACCAAAAGTAAGCATAGTGGTGGTGATATACATCATTTTATGTGCCTGATCCGCATTTTTCACAAAATGGTCAAGTATCAAATACCAAACTGATATATCCAGCAAAGCCAACCCTACAACGGTCAAACCCATTACTGCTCCCGAACGGAAAGCCACTTTCAACCCGCTGTTGAGCGAATCTCTGGCCGCATTGGCTGTACGGGCAGAAGCATAAGTAGCTGTTTTCATTCCGAAAAACCCTGCCAGTCCGGAGAAAAAACCACCGGTCAGGAATGCAAATGGTACCCAGTTGTTTTGCAGGTCAAAATATGCCATCACCGCAAAAATAACTGCCAACACAACAAAAACAATTGTCACAATCTTGTATTGTTGTTTTAAGTAAGCCATGGCACCTTTACGCACATGCAAGGCAATTTTTTTCATTGTA
>JAQVNN010000034.1:0-2800 GCA_028703105.1 Paludibacter sp.
TTGTTCCTTTGTAAGCAACATAGTCTTTAATTTTTAAAAGTTTTACATTGTGAGAATTTGCAAAACTAATAAAGTTTTTAGACTATGTTGTTTTTATCGCTCAGACACACTTTTTGTATCACTATCCGATTCCCTGAAAAGAATCAGGATACGCTATGCTGGTTCCCAATTTGAGCGGGAACCCCTGATCAGTCCTTTCGGTTTCAAGGGAGGCTATTTGTCCGAACTGTGGCAGACCGTGAGTTGTATCGAAAGCAACAGCTGTGGCAGTTGAACAAAAGATGTGTTTGATGCCAAACCAGTCGGCAATGCGGATGATGGTGTCTAAGTTACCCGGATCCTGGATTTCGTCAAGTGCTAAACAGAGTTGACCGGATAATGCTATTGCACTGATTTTGACCGGAATTTTCTTCCTGAATATAGCCAGCATACCCTGAGGCGACTTTTGTGTGGAGATTTTATGGAGTTCCTTTACTTCTACAAAAATTCTCTCGTCTGCTTGTAAGTGTCGCAATTCATTTTCTCGTTGAGTTGTGTAAAGCAGCGACTCACAATGAAAAGCAGTTGACAGATTGCTAATCAGTTTTGCTCCTTCTGCAACAAAAAGTCCGGTTTCGTTTTTAGTTGGGCAACTGGTTCGCGCTAGTTGCCCAACTCGTTGACGCTAGTTGCCCAACTTGTTGACGCTAGTTGCCCGACTCGTTGACGCTAGTTGCCCAACTGTCTTCTACAAAGTCCTGTTTTCGCTGAACTCAAGTCCTGTTTTACCTGTAACGGCTTCAAATTCTGTTTTGTAACCCGAACTTCCGGATGCCAATTTCGAATCTGAAAAGCCTGATGATGTGTTAACCGGGTTATCTGATGGTGAAGAATGTAGGGTGTGATTGCTCTTGGAGTTTGGGTGGGATTATGGTTGTTGACTTGTAAGTAAAACCTTCAAAAACCTGATAAACATCAACCATTGCGATCACACGGGAACATTTAATTTTCACCCCCTTCTCCTGAACTCCCCACACACAATTGCCGTTGCCACAGCCACATTCAGCGATTCAGAAGTAGGAGCATCTTTGGGAAAATTGGGTATCATTAACCTGTCAGTTACATATAGGGCAACTTCCGGAGAAATACCATTGCCTTCATTACCCATGACGATGATGCCGTTAGGGGTTAAATCTTTTGTATATAAATCTGTTCCATCCAGGAAAGTTCCGTAAACTGGTATATTCTTCATTTCGAGGAGGAATTCCGATAAGTTTACATAATGCAAATCAATCCTGGCCAGAGCCCCCATGGTTGCCTGTACGGTTTTGGGACTGAAAGCGTCTGCTGTGGCGGTTGAACAGAAGATGTGTTTGATACCGAACCAGTCGGCAATGCGGATGATGGTGCCCAGGTTGCCCGGGTCCTGAATGTCGTCGAGTGCTAAACAGAGTTGACCGGATAATGCTGTGGCGGTTATCTTGACCGGCGTTTTCTTCCTGAATACAGCCAACATACCCTGAGGCGATTTTTGAGTGGAGATTTTATGGAGCTCCTTTTCTTCCACAGCAATTTTTTCGTCTGCCTGTAAGTGCCTGATTTCATTCTCCCATTCGGGAGTGTAGAGCAACCATTCACAATGAAAAGCAGTTGACAGGTCACGAATCAGTTTTGCTCCTTCCGCAACAAAGAGTCCGGTTTCGTCGCGGTATTTTTTGTATGCCAGCGAACTGATTAGTTTGATTTTACTTTTTGACAGCATCGTATGAGAATTTGATGCAAAGCTAATAAAAATATATTGAATCTTCTTAGATCCCTCGTTGCGCTCGGGATGACAAATTTTGGCAAATTCTTAGTTCCCTCACTTCGGGATAAAAAAAACTGCAACTTTATGCTAGTTCCCTCACTACGTTCGGGATGACAACGACTTCGTGAGATTAAATACCGTCGTACTATTTTTTCTTGTGTAAACAAGTTTTTAGCGACGACGGTTCGGAAATACTTATCAACCGTCGCTGCAGAAATAGGATATTTTTTGCATACTTTCAGCGACGGGTAATATTAATAAAGCATAAATTGTCATCCCGAACGTAGTGAGGGAACTAAGAATGGAGCAGGCAAATTGTTATACGCGCAGCGAGGGAACGAAAAAAATGATATTTTACACTCGTTTACCGTGTAAATCTAAAAAACTATTTACATATTTGCACGGTAAATCTTTGTTGTGCATGTATATTAATCGTTAGATTGAGCAAAATGTTTTAAGATTTTTGAAAAGCATTATGGTTGAAGTGCTTCCTCCTTACATTTCAAATTTTGGGAAAAGGTTGGTCAAATCACCCAAAGTTTACATTGCGGATTCCGGAATTACTACAGCTTTATTGAATTTACGTGATTTTGTCGCACTAACTGGTCATCCTGCATTAGGCTCAATTTGGGAGCAAATTGTATTGTCGAATCTGAAAGGTCTTTTTCCTGATGCTGAGTTTTACTTTTATAGAACTACTCACGGTGCTGAAATCGACCTTGTGATGAAATTAAACAATACAGTTTTCGCCATTGAGTGTAAAGTTTCCTATTCTCCAGTATTGTCGAAAGGCAATTATTTGGCAATAGAAGATATTTCCCCAAAATGTACATTTATTGTCACACCATCACCCGATAGTTGGTTAATGCAAGAGTCAATAGAGGTTGTGTCATTAGATGAATTACAGCGAAAACTATCCATCTTTTTCAGCGACGGGTGCTAAGGCTTCCGAACCGTCGCCGTAAAGAATTTATTCATACAGCGAAAGATGGTGCGACGGTATTTGACCTCACG
>JAQVNN010000034.1:2900-10550 GCA_028703105.1 Paludibacter sp.
GCAGCGAGGGACCTCCCCAAATTATACAAGAATTCAACATCCACAATTCAGATATCCTGAAATTTTTGTAAGTTTGCATCAAATTTTTTTCAAACTATCGAATGAAAAGCAACCATCTAACTTTTTTTCCTCAATTATTGCTTGTTATTCTGTTGTCGGGCATTTTGTTTGCTTCCTGCTCGCCCACTAAGCATGTTCCGGATGGTGCTTATTTGCTCAACAAGGTAGAGGTAAAATCGGATGCAAAAGAAATTAATAAAAACGATTTGCCAGAATACATCAGACAGACACCTAATTCATATATTCTTGGTTTATTTAGGTTGCAGTTAGGAATTTACAACCTGACCGGAAAGGATACTACCAAATGGTTTAACCGTACCCTGAGAAGGATTGGTCAGGAGCCGGTTATTCTAGATAGCATGCTTACTGATATATCCTCCCGGCAGTTGTTGAATTTCCATATGAATAAAGGGTATTATGATGCGAAAATCAACACTGTTGTCAATAAAAAAAATAAAAAAGCGCGTGTGTCTTATCAGGTTCAGTCGAACACACCCTACCTGATTAATAGTTACCGGGTAGATGTCCCTTTTCATGAGCTGGAAAACTTATCTCGGGATTCAGCCCATTCGCTTGTTCAGCCCAATATGCTGTTTGATGTGTATCAGCTCGATAGCGAGAGAGAGAGACTGACATCCAGAATGAGACGACAGGGGTATTATAATTTTATGAAAGATTATCTGGCTTATACTGCTGATAGTGTTGGACACAAGGTAGATGTCACCCTTCAGCTCAGGGATTACCTGATGGAAAATAAAGATACGCTCAACCACACGATTTTCAGGCAATATCATATCAGCAAAGTAATTTTTAACCTCAGTCCGGCAGTAAGTACAATCATAACAGAAGATCATCCGGCCAGGATAGATACCATCCCAACCGGTGGCTATGTAATTATTACTCCTGAAGATAAGTTTTTAACGTTTAGCGCTCTGGTTTCCAGCACCTTTATCAAGCCGGGGACACTTTATTCTGATGCCGATGTGGAGAAAACCTATGCCGCCCTGAACGCTTTGCCGCCGGTGAAATATACGCACATCAGTTTTTCTGAAACTGCCCCAGATTCGTTACAATGTTTGATAACCATAGCCGAGTCAAAGTCATTCACATTTACCTCTCAGGCTGAAATTACTTTTACGGAAGGATACTGGGGAACTGCAGGTAATTTGGGCGTTGTACACCGTAACCTCTTTAAAGGAGCGGAATCTTTGACTTTGCAGGGGCGACTTGCATTAGAACGACAGGAAAATGTCATTGCGCAGGAATGGGGAGGACAAATCGGCATTCGTGTACCCAGAACCATTATTCCTTTTATTGATGATTCTTATAGCAGAAGCTTACAGGGTTCGACTGAGTTTAGGGGAACCTTTAATTTCCAGTTTCGGCCGGGTGAGTTTTCTTCCACCAATGTCGGAGGTGGTGTTAAATATAACTGGCTAAAAGGTAGGCAGAATTATGCACTTGATTTGTTGGACTTGAGTTATGTTTATTTTCCCTGGATATCGCAGCAGTTTCGCGATAATTTCCTCGTTACCGGTAAGTATAACCGGTATAACTATGACGACTATCTGATCATGCGCTTAAGTTACAGCACAGCATTCAGTGGTTATAGTTCTGCGCGTCCTATGCGGAATTATTTTACTTATCGCTATGGTGTTGAAAGTGCAGGTAATGCGTTGTTTGGAATTTATAAGCTGTTGAATATTCCTTCTGATGCGGAAGGTTTTTACCGTGCTTTTAATATTCGCTATTCTCAGTATGTCAGGGGAGAAATAAATGCTTCTTTTCATCAGATTATTGATAAAAATAACAAGTTCGTTTATCATGCTGGTGTCGGAGCCGGTATTCCTTATGGAAATGCTGAAATCATGCCTTTTGAAAGACGGTTCTACAGTGGGGGAGCTAACAGTGTCAGAGGATGGGGTGAAAGTCAGCTTGGCCCCGGTACTTACCAACGTTTTAGTACGCTCAGAAGAAGAGATTATAACCAGGTAGGTGATATCAAGCTGGATGTAAATTTTGAATACAGAACAAAGATGTTTTGGGTATTGGAAGGAGCATTTTTCGCGGATGCGGGGAATGTATGGACCATACGGGAATACGACAATCAACCCGGAGGAGCATTCCGTTTAGATTCTTTCTGGAAGCAAATTGCACTGGCTTATGGCATCGGCATTCGTATGGATTTTAACTTTTTCCTGTTTCGGATTGATATGGGAGTAAAACTGCATGACCCCGCGGTCGTGTCAACCCCCAAATGGGTGTTGCCTTCCTCATTTAAGGATATAGCCTTTCATATCGCTATCGGATATCCATTCTGATATTATCAGCCACAATTGAAACTCGATCTGTGATAATCCGTCACCCCATATTCCCGGATCGCCGCTTTATGTTTTTTGGTAGGATATGCTTTGTTTTGTTTCCAGTCGTACTCTGGAAATTGGTCATGTAACTTGTACATCAACTCGTCGCGGTGGGTCTTGGCTAAAACCGATGCAGCTGCTATAGATAAGTATTTGCTGTCGCCTTTGACGATGGTTTTGTGTGGTATTTCCTGATAGGGTTTGAACTTATTGCCATCTATGATGAGGTATTCCGGTCGAATTATTAACTTATCAATAGCCCTGTGCATGGCTAGAATTGAAGCATTCAGAATATTGATTTTGTCAATTTCCCGGTTATCGACTTCAGCTACTGACCAAGCCAATGCTTCTTTTTCGATGATAACTCTGAGTATGTCCCGTTGTTTTTCTGAAAGTTGTTTGGAGTCATTCAGTAATACACTCTGAAAACCCCAGGGAAGAATAACAGCTGCAGCTATAACGGGACCAGCCAGACATCCCCGCCCAGCTTCATCACATCCACATTCCAGCTTATATCCCGAAAAACATTGCTCAAGCATATTAATCCTGTTTTTCCCGAATCTCTTTCCACAGATCAGGGGCCAAATTTTTAACCGGCTCATAAAACTTTGATTCTTCCCTGGTACCCCGGTTGATGAAATTAATTTTTTCGTCTAATGCATCCGTAAGTATGAGCATCACGCTGACGAGTAAGGCAAGTTTAATTCCTCCTAATATACCACCTAAAATCGCGTTTATCAAACCGAGTGACAAAGTATGGATCATCTTATTTATCAGTTTGCCGAAAATAACCAGTGAAATGGCAATTAATACAAATGAAATGAGAAACGCAAGGGGTTGAGCTGCCTTCAGGCTGATATCGAACAGATTTGTCATCAATTGAACCAGAAGCGGAGCCAGTAGCTTGCTCAGGTATATACCGGCTATGATGATGATCAGTGAAATGACTTCCTTAATTAATCCGCGGAACAGACCAATCAAAAAACCCAATAAAATGGGTATGGCAATATATAAATCTAGGGAGTTCAATTTTTTTTTTGCAAATATAATAATCTTGAACCACATTAGTTACATCAAAGCACACAGAAATACATAAAAAACCAAAGTTTACTTATGTAACTAGTGTGGTTTATAAAATTGGCATGTATTTTGAAATACACTGGATGTGCACATTTATATAAAGGTACTTTAGTTTGTATTACCTATAAAAAACAAAGTTATGAAACGGATCTTTACAGGCTTGTCAGTGGTGTTGATGACAATGCTTTTTGCACAGCAAACAGAAGCACAGGATTATTATAACAACAGCAGTAATCGTTATGACGATCGTTATTATAACCGTTATGACCTGAGTGATTATCTTGATCTGGAGGCCGTAGCTTCGGTATTTGCAGCATCCAGAACCATCGACGATTTTGAAAACAGGCTCAACGATTACCGCAATCAGGTTTCAAATCTGGATCTGAATAACGATGGTTATGTCGATTATCTGAGAGTGGTAAAACTTTACGATAGAAACGCTCATGTAATCCTTATTCAAGCGGTTCTTGGAAACAACTATTACCAGGATGTTGCCACAATTACAGTAGAAAGGGATGCTTATTACAGAGATTACATTCAAATTGTAGGAGATCCTTATTTATACGGCAATGATTACATCCTGGAACCGGTATATAACAAACGACCAAAAATTGTAAAATGGTTGTGGAGCAGACCACATACAGTGTATGTCTCCAGGTATTACTGGGGCTATTATCCACACTATTTCCGTATGAGACCTATTCTCCCCATGCATCATTACTTCAATCACCTCCGGGTATTTGTAGATGTGCATCATCGTTATCATTACACAACCCGAGTAAGATTCCCGGTTTATGTAGATATTATCAGGCATCACAGACGCAACGATTACTGGCGTGATCATCATGACCAGCGTTTTGAGCAACGCAATCGCGATTATAAAAACAAAGGGTATTTTGAGTATAATCAGGAAAGAAGAAAACCGGATGTCAGAGAAAGGGATGTAAGACATTCAGAAAACAACAGAAGACAATCGAATCCTGGTGTAGCTGTTCCGCGGCGGGATACGAGGATGAATCCATCGGAAAACCGACCTGCAATTCCTCAACGGGAAACTAGGGTGACTCTTCCCAAGAATACTTCCGAAAGTCAGCAAAGAGATGTCCGTGTAACACAACCAAGAAACCAACGGGTAACCCCTCCGCAAAGAGATACAAGATCGACGGAATCAAGGGAAATCAGGGTAAACTCTTCTTCAAAAGAGTCAAGAGTTGCACCGAAGACTGAAAACAAGTGGACTTCTTCAAGAGATGTAAAAGTAAATTCTTCTTCAAAGGAAACAAAAGCAGCTTCTAAAACAGAGAGTCGGACAGCATCTGCCCGAAATTCAACAAGGAGTGATGATTCGAGTAACCGAAGTGGAAGAAGATAGGTAAATAAAAGGTTTGTTTAGTTAACGTAAGGGGGCTGTTTTGACAGCTCTCTTTTTTTTTGTTCGTGGTAAGTTGCCAGATACTCTTGTTCAGTTTGACCCGGTGTGGGTGAAAATTCAGCCTTATGCAAACAGTTTAGTGCGTGCAAATCCATGATCGTGCTATAACCCGAACGACAGCTGATTTTTTTTGCCTTAATCAGGCAGTATGCAAAATGTGCGGTGTCAAGATGTGCGAGAATTTGTATGTTGCCTGTGGTTTTGGGTATCTGATTGGCTCCTTGCCCGGCCGGCAGTCCCCGGATAATCAGTACTTGTTCACTGCATTTCCTGAATCTATCAATAAGTTGTTTTTCAAAAAGTGTGCGTTGAGGTTCCGGGCCGGAAATAATGGCAACTGTATCGAAGTTATATGCCAGTAAATCCCCGGTTATGATGGTTGTTGATGCCGTGAAACGGGAAAGTGGTCCGATAAAGCGGGCTTTTCGTGGAAATGGGTATTGGTGAGACAAATCTCCGCTCAGGTTATTTTTCCCTTTGAAGTCAGGAATCAGACATTCATCGAAATGATTGATAAAAAAACGGTGACATAGCCACACGAAAGGTTCAAGAAACTGTAATCCCTTCGGCATCTTGATCATCAACTGATGGGTGATGTAGGTAGAGTGAATGTGTTTGTTCCATAGTCCAAAACGATTATCGGAAATCACTTGCTCAATCTGATGTTCCCGGATGATTTTTTTTAATTGATGATGTTCGCGGATAATTCCGGATAAAATAATGGGAATGCTTCGTAACATGGCGGTGAGTTGTGATTTTCCTTTGTTGTAGCTGATGTTGTAGGAGGAAAATTCAATAAAAAACAATCCTGGAAACTCTTGTTTGAGCAGTTCCATCGGATGACCGTCAGATGCTATGATGATTTCATTCCCCTCCGAAAGCAGCTTTTGTATCAGGGGTATGCATCGGGTAGCATGACCTAAACCCCAGTTAAGGGGAGCAACTAAAATTTTCATTTTTCTACTACACTTTCTATTTCTCCATCGCTTACATAGGTTCTTAAGATGTCCTGTTTTTTTACTTCTTTCACAGAAGTAAGTCTTTTCCCGTTGACTGTTGTGATGGTGTATCCGTACTTTAATAAAAAAACTGGTGAATGCCGTTCAATGCTGTTTTCAAGTAAAGCGATTTTGTTTTTTTGCATTCTGAGCGTTAGCCTGACAGCTTGAATTAGCCTGGACTTTTGTCGTTCCAGGGTTAATTTTTTTTCTGCTGTTTTATTGAGCAAGGCGTGCCTGATTTTCCAACTGATGTCGGCTATCTTTTGTTGTTGATTTTGTACTCTTTGATGGAGCAATTGGTAAATTGCGGTATATGTATCCGTTATCTTGTTTTTTGCTTCCTCCATCATTTCGATCAGCAAAGCAGCAGCGGCAGTAGGCGTTTTAACGGAGGTATGGGCTACCATGTCCACGATGGATAAATCCCGTTGGTGACCGATGCCTGCGATGATGGGCAAAGGGAATTGAGCGCAGTTTAATGCCAGTTCGTAGGAATCGAAACAAGCTAAGTCGGTGGTAGCTCCTCCACCCCGTATGATAACTACTACATCAAACAGGTCGGCATGCTCATAAATTTTATCTAAGGCTTCGATGATAGAATCTGTCGCTTGATCACCCTGCATGATGGCCGGAAATAATTTTTTATAAAAAACAAATCCATCGGGATTATTGTCCAACTGATTACAAAAATCATCGTATCCGGCAGCTGTAGGAGCGGAGATTACGGCGATTCTGTTTGGCAGCGCAGCTAAGTCCAGCGATTTGTTCATTTCCATCACCCCGTCTTTTTCCAACTGACGGATAATTTCCTGCCGTCTTTTAGCGAGTTCCCCGAGGGTATAGGTAGGATCAATATCCCGGATGTTCAGACTCAGACCAAACACATCATGAAAATCCACGGTTACCGAAACCAATACTTTGATGCCGGCATGCAGCTGCTGACCGGTACTGCTTTCGAAATAGGGCTTCAGCATGCGGTAGGTGTTAGCCCAGATGTTGGCTTTCATTTTGGCAATTAAGGTGTCTGTATCCGGGTCTTTTTCTATGAATTCGAGATAGCAATGTCCGTTGGAAGCCTCACGGAGTTCACTGATTTCTGCTTTAATCCAGATGGGGGACTCAAAATTGACTTTGATAACCTGGTTGATAAAACGCGTAAGTTGAGATAAACTATATGTTTCTTTTTCCATTGTATGCTTGCTTAAGGAATCAAAATTTTCAACACTTGAGAGTGTCCCTGATAACTTAGGTGCACCAGGTAAAATCCGGCTGGCAGGTGACTGATACTCACTACATCCACCATGTCGTACAGCAATTGACGGTGAATTGTTTTTCCTGTGGGTGTTATAATTTGCAAAAACAACACTTCATTTTCAAACGCTGTTTGTTTTATTATTCTGATTTCGCCTGTTTCTGCCTGATATTTCAGTTTAACAGGTGTGTCAGGATACAAGTCATTCCGGCTGTTTGTAGTTGTTTGCTGTAATACGTGTTGAAAATCAGGAATACCATAACCATATTGATCATCAGGGAAATTAAGCCGGTCTGTTGAATTAATTATTTGTTGTCTGATCAGGTCAACACTATACGATTGCGGAAGATGCTCTTTGCAATATTGCAAATAACAGGCTGTTAATCCGGCAATGATAGGAGAGGAATAAGAGGTTCCGTTGCCGTTAAATACAAGATTGCCGTTTAAGTCAACTAATGTTGT
>JAQVNN010000034.1:10650-20528 GCA_028703105.1 Paludibacter sp.
GCATCCAATACCCCGATGAGGATGTTTTTACCAGTATAACCGGCATCGTGTAATGCTTTTCCGTTCAGTTGATTTAGTTGTGCCGCGGCATATCCGTATTCTAATTCGTATGGAGGTTCAACATCGTGCTCGAACTCCTGCTCAACATCCGGATCCATGCGTTTTGTGCGCAGTGCCGGCGCCGGTTGCACTGTCAGCATTTTGCCTGTATAGTAAACTTGCTGAACGCATGAGAGCGGACGAATGAGCCCCATCAGTGATGAATCTGCTGTCAGTACGGTAATCCCGTTCATCCATTTACTGGCAGAATGAAAAGTTACTCCCTGATTGACAACCTGATTGATATAAGTTGCATTCACCGGCAAATCCGTTGAATCAATCAAAATTTGCTGTTCATTTCTCCTTTGAATGGCTATATTACTAAGATATGCCGAAGGATTATCAAGAGTATAGGGGGTATTGTTTTTATCTTTAAACTGAATGAAAAAGTAGTAAGAATCCGCAAACAGGATGTTTGTGAAAAAGAAAAAAAACAGCAAGGTTGTTTTTGTCGGTTTTTGTATGAAATTATTCTTTTGATTCATGCAGATAAAATAATCCTTGCAAATATACAATAATTGAATTGTGAAATCAATAAAGCGTGTAAATTTGCACCATGAATCATTTAAAAAGATTTTGAATAAACTTTTTGGTGAAGATGTTGTTATGCAATTAAATAAATAAAATGATACAATAGATCTGTCAGGTTTATAAAACCTGACAGGTCTGGTCAATTAAAAACAATTAAACAATATGGCAGATGATCCGGTAATATGTACCTGCCTCGATTTAACCAGAAACGACATAATCGAAGCGATAAACCAATATGGATGTAAAACGACAGATGATGTGGCTGATGCGATAGAAGCAGGCGCCGTGTGTGGGAGTTGTATAGATGACATACAGGAGATTCTCGACGAAGTCAATGGTTAAAAGCAACTGTATCGTATCCAAATATATTAAATTGTCTTTCAGTAATTTTAAAGTTAATTCCCTGTAATTTCAAAATTGGATTTCCGTAATTTCAAAGTTGGGTATTCGTATTTTCAAAAACATTAGTTTACGGAGGAACCGACAATCATGAAAGAAATCAGGTGAAGGTTGTTTCGTGGAAAGACGCACTTGGTTGATAAGAACACAATTCTTACTTTTGTGATAAAATAAGCATGCAACAATACCTCGACATACTCAAACAATACTGG
The DNA here is from genome assembly GCA_028703105.1 of Paludibacter sp. Lineage (GTDB taxonomy): Bacteria > Bacteroidota > Bacteroidia > Bacteroidales > Paludibacteraceae > Paludibacter. The sequence goes on from JAQVNN010000034.1 coordinate 11,892, forward strand.
GGCTACGACCAATTTCGTCCCTTACAGGGCGATATTATTCAAAGTATTGCTGACGGAAAAGATACGCTCGGACTCATGCCCACAGGTGGTGGGAAGTCGTTGACTTTCCAGGTGCCTGCACTGGCGATGGAAGGCGTTTGCATTGTTGTTACACCCCTGATTGCGTTAATGAAAGATCAGGTAGAAAACCTGAAAAAAAGAAATATCTCTGCTGCAGCGATTTATACAGGCATGTCGAAGGCGGATATCTTACTTACCTTAGATAATTGCGTGTTTGAGGCGTATAAGTTTTTATATGTGTCTCCCGAACGCCTGGCGACTCCCATTTTTATAGAAAAAATCAAACAGACCAAAGTCTGCCTGATCGCGGTGGATGAATCGCATTGTATTTCCCAATGGGGATATGATTTTCGTCCTTCCTACCTGAAAATAGCGGATATTCGGGAGCTTATACCTGATGCTCCGGTGTTGGCGCTGACCGCTACTGCAACCCCTGAAGTCGTAGATGATATTCAGGAGAAACTGCATTTCAAAGAGAAAAATGTGTTCAGAAAAAGTTTTTTACGAACGAATCTGGCTTATATCGTCAGAACGACTGAAAACAAGGATAAACAACTGTTGAATATTCTCCGGAAAGTGCCGGGAACATCCGTGGTGTATGTGCGCAACCGTAAAAAGACAAAAGAAGTTGCAGATTTTCTCGTGCAAAACGGCATCAGTGCCGAGCATTTTCATGCCGGATTGAAAAATGAAACCAAAGATGCCCGTCAAAAACGTTGGAAAAACGATGAGACGAGGGTGATTGTTTCGACCAATGCATTCGGGATGGGTATTGACAAGCCGGAAGTGCGTTCGGTGGTGCATCTCGATTTGCCCGATTCGCTGGAAGCTTATTTTCAGGAAGCAGGCAGGGCCGGTCGAGATGAAAAGAAATCCTATGCCGTGGTGCTTTTCAATAATAGCGATGTGACCAAGATGCGCAAAAGGGTAGCGGATACTTTCCCTGAAAAGGACATGGTGCGCAAAGTGTACAAAGCCCTTGGAGATTATTATGAAATAGCCGAGGGGTACGGACTGGATGCCGTATTCCCGTTTGATCTGGCTGATTTTTGCACGAAGTTTAAATTACCCATGCTGGTAGCGTATAATTCCCTGAAGATTCTACAACAGGCAGGGTATTTGGAGCTCACAGACGAACAGGATAATACTTCCCGTGTGTTGTTTACGGTAGGGAAAGAAGATTTATACGCGATTCGTTTTACGCAGGAGCAGGACAAGCTGATACATGTATTACTGCGCTCCTATACGGGTCTATTTACCGATCCGGCTTACATCAGTGAAGATGTCATTGCTTCCCGGCTGGGTTGGAGCAAGGACAAAGTGTATCAAGAGTTAGTTGTGTTATCAAAGGAACATATCATCCAGTATATTCCCCGCAAAAAAACACCTTTTGTAAGTTTCATGGTTGAAAGAGAATCGCCTGACAGACTGAATCTTGGCAAAGAAGCCTATGATGACCGGAAAGAGCGCTATATCAACCGTGTAAAAAGTGTATTGGACTATGTAAAAGAGCAAAATATTTGTCGCAGTCAGATTTTGTTAGCTTATTTCGGGGAAAAAAACACCAAACCCTGCGGCCATTGCGATATTTGTCTCAGAAAGAAAGAACAACAGATTACGGAGGCGGATTTTGATCAAATCAGGTTGGCTGTTTTATCTCAATTAAAGCAAAATTCATTGACCGTCTCACAACTGCTTAAGGCTATTCCTTTTAAGGAGCAAAAAGTAATGCCAGTTATCCGTTTTTTGATCGATAACCGGGTGTTGGAACAAGAGAATGATATGCGATTGAAAATTTTGTTGCCAAACGAGAAAGATGGTTCAATAGGAATTGTACGGAGTTAAAAAAACGTAAAAAATGAGCATGTAAATACTTGTCACTTAAGAAAATGATAATTTTGCATGTGATTCCATACTTCCTTAATAATTAAACAGTTATCCTATGAAAAAGTGGAGTTTTTTGTTATGCTTATGCTTGTCAGGAGTGGTATTATTTGCTCAGGAAAAGAACCTTTTTGTGCCTGGTTATAAGGTTACCGGTCAGGCTGTGGAATCAAAATCAGGGAAAGGAATTCCCTATGTTACCATTACAATGCAAAAGTCTGATAGTTTGCAGGATGTGATCCGGTTGTGCAGTGACGTGTCTGGTAAATTTACAGTTAACTTAAAAACAGAAGGAAAACATACATTAACCTTAAGTGCTGTCGGATATAAACGAACCCTGTGGAATTTTGAAACAGGTAATGATCCTGTAATAGAGATCGGCATTATTCAGATGGAAGAGGGCGTTGATTTGCAGGAGATTTCTGTTACAGCACAGAAACCACTGATAAAAATTGATGTAGATAAACTTACTTATAGTATTGAAAATGACCCTGATTCAAAAACAAATAATGCACTGGAAATGTTGCGTAAGGTACCGATGATCACGGTGGACGGGGAAGATAATGTCACCTTGAACGGTCAATCGAATTTCAAAGTTTTGGTGAATGGGAAAAGTTCGTCGATGATGTCGCAAAATTTTAAAGACGTTATCAGGAGCTTACCTGCTAGTTCGATCAAGGAGATCGAAGTAATTACTTCACCTTCATCGAAATATGAAGCTGAAGGTGTTGGTGGCATTATTAATATCATTACTGTCAGAAAAATGTTGAGCGGATATAACGGAAGTTTAAATGCCGGTTACGATAATTTTGGTGCCATCAGCGGAAGCGTTTATGTTTCCTCAAAAATTAATAAATTGGGATTATCTGGGAGATATTCAATTAATCAGTATAAACGCCCTCCAAGTAGAAATAATTTATATCGGGAAAGTTATCTGGCATCATCTGAAAAACAAAAATATACAAATAGCTTAAGCACTTATGAAGGTTCGGGTGTTTTTCATAATTTTAATGGAGAGGCCAGTTATGATATTGATTCGTTAAATCTTATTTCGATGTCTTTCTGGGGATTCCAGGGAAGTAACAACAGCCAGGGGAAATCGGTTATGGAAATCTTGGATAGTCAACATGCCCGTACAAGTTATTTCGAAATGTTGAGTGGGGGGGATTACGGTTTCGGAGTAATTTCAGGAAATATTGACTATCAGAAAACCTTTAAAAAACCAGACAAAACATTTACTGTTTCGTATAGATTAGAAAATAATTCCACTACTTCGGATAATACATCTGAAACTCAGAATACCATAAATTACGAGGATTATAAACAGCATATAATTCGTGATGATTTTACCCGGGAACAAACTCTTCAGATCGATTATTATGATCCGTTAACCAAAAAGCATCAGATTGAATGCGGTCTAAAAGGAATATATCGTCAGAATGAAGGGAATTCAGACGTGTTCAGGTTGAATATGCTGACCGGTGAAATGGAAAAAGATAACGGACGAAGTAATGAGCTGGTTTATGACCAAACCATCGTCGGGATGTACGGAGGATATGTTTTTAATCCCGGTAAGTTCAGCCTGAAGACTGGTTTGCGAGCTGAATTAACATGGAATAGCGCTGTGTCGAAATCGGAACGTGATACGAGTTTTTTCAATTCGTTGAAAAATGTTGTGCCTTATCTGACCCTTAATTATAAACTGAAACCAACCGAAACGATGAAGTTGTCTTATACACAACGTCTTCAACGACCGGGTATCTGGTATTTGAATCCATATCGCAATGATATGAACCGCTTATACGTTTATTACGGAAATCCGAACCTGAAATCAGAAGTTTCTCATTCTTTTGAGTTAAGTTATAGTAATTTTACGCCGAAGTTTAATTTTAATCTTACTTCCCGGACTTTGTTTTCAAATAATTCGATTGAACAAATTGTATTCATGGATAACCTGAATGTGCAGCATACTACATATGATAATATTGGTAGTAATTTCCAGACCGGTCTGAGTACTTATTTATCGTATCGTCCGAACGGGAAAATCAACATCAACCTAAATGGTGGAATTACTTACACGCGAAAGGAAGCTATGAGTATGGGAAGGATACAGCAGAACGACGGTTTTAATTACCGGATATCACCGAATGGCCGTCTGACTTTGTGGAAAGATGCATCACTGTCATTTAGCGGCGGGTATTATTCTCCGTCTGTTCGTTTACAGGGCAAAAGTTCCGGATACATTTATTCAAGTGCGGGGATCTCGCAATACTTCCTGAAGAAAAAGATTACGTTGAACTTCTCAGTGAATAATCCATTTATGAAAGAACTAATATATACAAATAAATATTTAACGGATGAATTTAAATCAGTATCCGAATACATTCAGATTGCACGTTCATTCCGGGTTAGCCTGAGTTTTAATTTTGGTAAAATGGAAACAAATGTGAAAAAAGTAAAGAGGGGCATTCAAAATGATGATCTGAAAAGCGGCGGAGAAGGCGATGGAACAGGCGCCCGTTAACGAGCTCCTCTCCTTAAAGGTTAATTAGGACATCCGGTTTTTATAATCTTCATACCCAAACTCCCTCACGAGTTTAAACTCATTGTCTTTTGTCCAAATGCCAATCGAAGGGTGACTGACACCGTTAAACATGGTTGTCTTGACCATCGTATAATGAATCATGTCTTCGAAAATGATGCGGTCGCCGGCTTGCAAGGGTTTGTCGAATGACCAGTCACCATAAAAGTCGCCGGCCAGACAACTGTTGCCGCCCATGCGGTAAGTCGGTTTACCAGGAACAGCATCGGTGGCTCCCACGATGGCCGGTTTATAAGGCATTTCGAGACAGTCGGGCATGTGGCAGGAAAAAGATACATCCAGCATAGCAGTTTTTACCCCTTTGTTCTCGACAATGTCCAACACGGTAGCAACCAAGTCGCCAGTTCTCCAGGCAAAAGCGCTACCGGGTTCTAATATTAGTTGCAGGTGCGGGTGTTTTGCTTTGAATGCTTTCAGGACTTGTATCAGGTGTTCGGTATTGTATCCTTCGCGGGTCATCAGGTGACCGCCGCCCATGTTCAGCCATTTGATCTGACTGAACAGATGACCGTATTTCTGTTCAACGACCAGTAACGTTCTTTCCAAATCGAAGGAATTGCTTTCGCAGAGGGTGTGAAAATGTAATCCCTCAACGCCGGCAGGTAATCTATCCCCTAACTTTTCAGCAATGATGCCCAGTCGTGAACCGGGTGAACAGGGATTGTACAAATCCGTCCCTACATCCGAAAACTCAGGATTGATACGTAGTCCGCAGGATATATTATAGAATTGGGTGCGGGGATAAAATTTCTCAAACTGGGCAAGCGAGTTGAACGTGATGTGACTGCTGTACTGCATGATCTCATCAAACTCTTTATCTGAATAAGCCGGAGCATAGGTGTGTGCCGGACTTCCCATTTCTTCGAAGGCCAACCGGGCTTCAGCCAAAGAACTGGCAGTAGAGCAGGGGATGTATTCCCTGACAATGGGGAAAGTACTCCACATGGCAAAAGCCTTGAAAGCCAGTATAATTTCAATACCAGCCTGATCTTTAACCGAGCGAATCAGCTCCAGATTATTGCGGAACTTCACCTCATCCAGCACAAAGCAAGGAGAAGGAATTTGATTGTAATTGATCATATTTCTTTTTTTTATGTTTACGGTAACCAGTCACCAGTCGCCGGTTTCCGATTTCGTCGCTACCTACGGCAGCTCCTTTAGGTGGAGTATGCTTCATAACCCAGTAAGCAAGCTTACTGGTTACTAAACTTCGCTTCCTCCGGAAGCCACTCTCAGCAATTCGTTATTCATTTTTTGTTATTCGCTATTCACTCTCCGTTTTCCGCTCTGCGCTCTCAACTAACCACTAAATAACTACCGCCGTTTAAACGTTCCATACGCCAATCCGCCTAAAATTGACAAACCAACCACGTACGCCGGTGGTACGTTAAATATCCAGATAAGTACAATTACAGCGATAGGAATAAATATCGTCTTGTAATTGATGTTAGCTGATTTAGCCATTCTCCACAAGGGTGCAGCAATAAGCGCAACCACGGCTGGACGGATTCCCTTGAAAATACGGTTGACGGTCGGGTTTTCGCGCATGTCAACAAAAAAAGTGGCAATCAGAACAATGATAATAAAAGAAGGTAAAGCGCATCCGACAGCGGCGGCTATACTGCCTTTCGTGCCTTTTAATTTATAGCCCACGAAAATCGACGTGTTGATTGCCATTACGCCCGGGGCTGACTGAGCCATTGCAAGCATGTCAATAAACTCTCTTGCCACGATCCATTTTCTTCTGTCAACGACCTCTTTTTCAATCAGCGGGATCATGGCATAGCCACCCCCGATTGTAAAAAAACCGATTCTAAAGAAGGTAATGAATAATTGCCAGTATAATTTCATGGCTTAGTATTTAGTGTAGTTATTTTAAAAATATTAGATTCTTCGCTACGCTCAGAATGACAACAATAAATTAAGTATGGAAGGAATTGATTGGTGACGAAGCCACCAATCAATTCCTTCCTATATATAAAAATGTTGACTGTCATTTCGAACGAAGTGAGAAAACGAAATATAATAAATAATAATGTCTACTGACTTTTTTGTTTGATTTTAAAACGCAAAGATAAAAAACATCCATCAGGTAAAAAAAACATCTGATTCTTTTGTTGATTAAAAAAACTTCTCTATCTTTGCAGTCCAATTTTCAAAATAACGAATTAATACACATAAACAGTTAATAATTATGATCGTAGTTCCTGTTAAAGAAGGCGAAAACATTGAAAGAGCGTTAAAAAAATTCAAACGTAAATTTGAAAAAACCGGTGTTGTGAAAGAACTCCGTCGCCGTCAGTGTTTCGATAAACCTTCTATAGTAAAGCGTGAGCAGAAAATGCATGCGGTTTACGTACAAAAAATGCAGCTCGGACAAGAATAAAAATAGGGTTAAATTATCTGCGGATAATTTGTATTTCTGATTAATTTATTCTATTTTCGTTGCAGAATTGGAACGAGGTTATGATTAACGGTTTTCTGCAATATTTACAGTATGAGAAGAATTATTCCTCTCATACTGTTTTGTCATATAAAAACGACCTCAATCAGTTTCTTGTGTTTTTGGGGATTGATGAGGAAAACTTCAATTCTTATAAGATTACTCCGGCTGATATTCAGCAATGGATTCTGGAGCTGATGCAGCAAGGAATATCTGCCCGTAGCATTTCCCGTAAAATTTCTTCTCTGAAATCATGTTGGAGATACCTGCTCAAACGGGGTCTCGTAACAACAAATCCAACGTTAAAAATTATACTTCCAAAAACAAAAAAGCCACTTCCGGTGTTTTTTAAGCACAGGGAAGTAAGTCAGGTTATTGAGAATCCTTTTCTTCCTTCAAATGATTTTGAGCGTGTAAGAGATGTGCTAATTTTGGAGGTTTTTTATATGACAGGAGTTAGGTTATCAGAATTAATTGCTATTCAGGAAAAGGATGTAGATATAGCTGCGGGAGAGTTAAGAGTGATTGGAAAACGGAACAAGCAGCGCATCATTCCACTCGACAAATCTCTTTGTGAGAAAATTTCAGCATATATAAATAAAAAAAATGATTTTGTGGGGATATCCACATCACATTTGTTTGTAAGAGCCGGCGGGAAAAAAATGTATCCGAAGCTGGTGTATAATATTGTTCACAGGCTGATGTCGCAGGTCAGCACTCTTCCTCAGATTAGTCCCCATGTTCTGCGCCACAGTTTTGCCACCGGTCTGCTGGATGGCGGTGCAGATATAAACGCAGTAAAAGAATTATTGGGACACAGTTCGCTTGCGGCAACACAGGTTTATACCCATACAGGTTTTGGAGAGCTATACAATATATATAAACGGGCTCATCCCAGAGCCAAATAAAGAAGGAGGTAGTTATGAAACTCAGAGTTCAGTCTATTAATTTTGATGCAACCAATGCATTGGAGTCGTACATTGAAAAAAAAACAAAGAAGCTGACCCGGTTATTCGATGAGATTTTGAATGTAGAGGTGTATTTAAAAGTAGTAAAGCCGGAAACGGCAACGAACAAAGAAGCAGAAATCAAGATATCTGTTCCTTCGGCTGATTTTTTTGCATCCAAGGTTTGTGATACGTTTGAAGAGGCAGTTGACTTATCGGTAGAAGCACTCGAAAAGCAGATACTTAAATTCAAGGAAAAACTCACTAAAAAATAAAATATTAATCGAATTGTTTTGTATTCCAAAATAATTTCGTACATTTGCAAGCCGTTTAAATAGGAGTGTTTAAACGGCTTTTTATTCGATTAAAAGCACTAATTATTAAGGTATTGCCTCTTTAGCTCAGCTGGCCAGAGCACGTGATTTGTAATCTCGGGGTCGTTGGTTCGAATCCGACAAGAGGCTCAAAAAATGAAATGGGCAGTTACCAAAGTGGCCAACTGGGGCTGACTGTAACTCAGCTGTCTTTCGACTTCGGAGGTTCGAATCCTTCACTGCCCACTTTTTGCGGAAGTAGCTCAGTTGATAGAGCATTAGCCTTCCAAGCTGAGGGTCGCGGGTTTGAGTCCCGTCTTCCGCTCTTTTGCTGTTGTAGCTCAGGGGTAGAGCACTTCCTTGGTAAGGAAGAGGTCGCGGGTTCAA
>JAQVNN010000035.1 GCA_028703105.1 Paludibacter sp.
AACAGGAAAGAGCTTCATTAAACTACAACTTCAGTTTTGAAAACAAACCTTTTGAACCATTTAAGGAAACAAAAGGATTAGATAAACCGGCTGCCAAACTGATTAAGGAACTGAACTTTAACTACCTGCCAAATTCCATCGGGTTCAACACCAACATGAACAGACAGTATTCACAGATTAAACTCCGTGATTTCAATACTGATTTTGGTGGAAGTACTGGAAATGACGCGCTGGATGTTACTTTCAGTAAGGATTTTATGTGGAACCGGCAGTTTGACATCAAGTGGGATTTAACAAGAACCTTGAAACTCAGTCTGCAAACAGCCACCAATGCCATCATCGAGGAGCCTTATTATACTCCTGAATTTGGCAGAGAGCATTATGAACAATGGCGCGACTCAGTTTGGTCAAGTATCCGCAAGCTGGGAACACCTTACACCTATCAGCAGGTTTTCACGGCTTCCTGGGGTATTCCGGTAAATAAAATCCCGCTATTCGACTGGATTACATCAGTAAATACCTCTTACAATGCAAACTACAACTGGAACCGCTCAGCTCGTCTGAAAGACATGGATGATTTTGGCAACACGGCTACCAGCACACGCTCCTATCAGGTTGATGGACAGTTTAACATGGAAACACTGTATAATAAATCGGCCTATCTCAAAGAAGTCAATTCAAGATTTACAGGTAATCAAAGAAAAGTGCCTAACCCTAATTTCAAACCTAAAACCTACAATGAGGTAGTAAACATTGAAAAAGGCAAGAAAACGACCGTACGACACCGTCTGGGTACCACATATTTCAACCTGAATGCCACCGATAAACAAGGTAATAAGATAAAACTGAAATACAACACCGTAAACCCGTCGGATATAGAAATTTTGAGTTTAAACAGCCTTGACAGCGTATCGGTTACTTTGGTTACTTACGATCCAAATGTCAGGACGGTAACACAAAACATTACAGACATAGCTACCCGCGTATTGATGTCAATTCGCAGGGGTTCTATCACCTACCGTGAAACCAACAGCATGGTGATACCCGGATTTTTACCCAATGTCGAAATTTTCGGTCAGCAGGTGATGGATAACGGGACCTATGCTCCCGGTTTAGATTTTGCCTTTGGATTGCATAACAACAACACCATTAGCAATGCCATTGACCAGGGTTGGCTGTTTATGAGTGACTCGATTATCAATCCGGCAAATACGGCCATGACTTCCGATTTAGACCTAAAAATGAATCTGGAGCCTATACCCGGACTTAAAATCGACTTAAATGCCAAACGTTATGAAGCTTCCAATACAACGATTCAGTATATGTTCGCGGGTATGCCGACAACCTTCAACGGAAGTTTCAATATCACGCAGGTTGCGCTGGCGACAGCTTTCAAGCCAATCGGTACAGCCGAGAATAATTACAATTCGGATGTATTCAATCAGTTCCTGACGAATCGTACATTCTTCAGAAATAAATTAAATGCTCAATACCGTGGTACACGTTATCCTGAAACCGGATTTTTCAGTGAATTCCCGCTGAAAGGAACTTATTATGATGATGACCCGAATAAAAAAGAATTCGGACTTAATTCATCGGAAGTCCTGATTTCGGCGTTTTTATCAGCTTATACGGGCAGAAATCCAGAAAGGATGGAAACCAAACCATTTCTGTCTTTCCTCAGCATGTTACCGAACTGGCGTGCCAACTACGATGGTTTATCCCGCATTCCCTGGGTGAAGGATAAGTTCCGCTCTATCAGTATTACACATGCTTACACCTGCCGTTACAGCATCGGTTCGTATACCTCCTATTCCACCTGGGTAGCCATGGGTAACGACGATAATGCGCTTGGTTATATCCGCGATGTGCAATTCAACAATCCGATTCCGGCATCGCCCTACGATATTTCTTCTGTGTCACTGACAGAACAATTCAGTCCGCTTATCGGCATCAATGCAGCACTTAAAAACAGTATGACCACGAAACTGGAATATAAAAAACAGCGTAACCTTGCCTTGAATCTATCAAACACACAGTTAATCGATGCCATGACTGATGAGTTTGTTATCGGATTTGGTTATGTGGTAAAAGACTTTGATGTTATCCTGAAGCTAAAAAACAATTCACAGTCGAGGATAAAAAACGATCTAAAAATTAATGCGGATTTTTCTTATAAAGATATCAAATCACTTTTACGTAAGATCGACGAGAACCTGACGCAGGCATCGAGCGGGAACAAATTACTGACAATGAAAATCATGGCCGATTATGTATTTAGTTCAAAAGTCAATATCCAACTGTTTTATGACAAACAGATAAGCACACCGCTTATTTCCTCTTCATTCCCGGTTTCATCCAGCAATTTTGGGGTAAGCTTTAAATTCATGTTAACAAGATAGGTGGTTAGTGGTCTCAATTATTTACTAACCACTATTTTCACTGTCTCAAAGTTTTCCCCAACCTTTTACTCATATCCGTAAATGCTTCTTCTATGAGGCTTTCATCTGTTGCACGAACCGGATTGATGTCGATACCGCCACGACGGGTGTACATGGCAGCCACCATTAGCGAAGCTGGTTGGAAAACATCCGTGAAACGCTTAAAAATCATTTCAGCTACTTCTTCGTGGAAATGATTTTCTTTCCGGAAAGAAACCAGGTATGCTACCACAGATCTAAGGTCAACATCATAACGGCAATCCATTTTCACGAATAAATCACCCCAGTCAGGTTGGTTGGTAACCGGACAGTTGGAACGCAATAAATCGGAACGAAAGACATAATTCCTGATGGTTTGAGTCCGTTTACCATGCAATAATTCCGGCGTTTCTAAAAAATGCGTAAATTCAATTGCATCCAGCGAATCTTCGGGCACCAGTTGTTTCAATTCCTGATAATTCTGAAATGCAAATCTTTTCTGATCCGAATCAGAGAAAAAACTGACTTCAACCGGAGTTTCCAACAAATCAGTTAAGTTTTTCTGAATCAACATCTTTACCTTCTTCTCAGCATCGTGTTGGCTTCTACCGCATTTTTCCATGTTAAAAGAATTCAGATAAAGCTTCAACGACTTTGATTCAACCAAATAAGGACTGGCGGCATCGTATTTCATCTTCATCACCCGCGAAACCGGTAACCCGTTATCTGTCAAAAACGAAATTTCATATGCATTCCACACATCTACTCCCTTAAATGGCAAATTTTCAGGATCAATACCATATCTGATGCGGTTTTCAGTCCTGTCGATACGGAATAAAACCGATTTATCATATTGTTCAGGATAAAGAGATTCTTTTCCTAATTGAGAATTGTTTAAAGATGCCATGAAATTTCAAATAATCTTTGTTTTATTCCTTAACCACTGTTTTTCCGCTTTGTTCAGGTGAGGCGCAATTTTATCATACACTTCCTGATGATAAGCATTTAACCAGGAGATTTCAGCAGCAGTAAGTAAACTCATATCAACCAGGCTCACATCAATCGGGAAAAGTGTCAGGGTTTCAAATTTCAGGAACTGGCCAAATTCAGTCTGTTGATCTTTAACCACATGAATTAAATTTTCTGTACGGATGCCATATTCATCCTTGCGATACAAACCCGGCTCATTGGAGATAAACATACCGGGTTGCAACGGTACCGGATTTTCATCCATGCGGATGTTTTGAGGACCCTCATGTACATTCAGGAAATGTCCCACCCCGTGACCGGTTCCGTGTCCGTAATTCAATCCCCTGTCCCACATTGCCTTACGAGCCAACACATCCAGTTGGGAACCTCGCGTACCCACTGGAAAAACAGCTATTGCAATACCAATATGCCCTTTCAACACTAAAGTAAAATCTGTTTTTTGTTGGGAAGTCGGATTTCCGAGACTGACCGTTCGTGTGATATCGGTGGTACCTTCAAGGAACTGACCGCCCGAATCAAGCAACAAAAGACCTTCCGGTAAAATTTTTGCATTACTCTTTTCATCGGCTTTGTAATGCACGATAGCACCATGACTTGCATATCCGGCAATTGTACCGAAGCTTTCTCCGACAAAATTCTCCTGTTCAGCCCTGAAATTATACAAGTTGTCGGCAACCGACAATTCAGTCAGCTTTTCCGAAGTTACATTTGCTTCCAACCACATAAAAAATCGGGTCAGTGCAACCCCGTCTTTGATCATGGCTTTGCGCATACCGGCAAGTTCGGTTTCATTTTTACAACTTTTCAGCAAGGTTACCGGCGACATCCGGTTGATGATTATACAAGCAGAAGGAATAGCTTCAAATAAAGACCGGTTAATTTTATTTCCATCCAGCAACACTTTTTTATCAGGAGAAATAGCAACCAGATCATCATTTATCGTCAAATAATCTTTTACCACAACACCCTGCATCGCGAAATAATGTCTGACTTGCTCTGTCAACTTATCCGGTGAAACATAGATCACAACCGTCGTCATATCAACCAGCGCATAAGCTGTTGCTACCGGATTATAGGCCACATCATTACCCCTGATATTAAACAGCCAGGCAATATCATCCAGAGCATTCATAACAAACACATCAGCATGCAGTTTTCGGATTTCTGTCCTGAGTAAAGCAATCTTTTCCGTACTCGACTTACCGGCATAAGATACATCATACACAAAAATCTTCTGAACAGGCAATGACGGTCTTTCTTCCCAGATTGGTTTAATCAAGTCTGCCGAAACCAGTTCAATATCACTCAAAGCGAGCGTTTCCTGCATAGCAGCAAAGGCATTCATTGAAAAAAGTTGTGGATTCACCCCCACTTTATCACCCTTTTTCAGCACGACAGCCAGCCAGGGTAATATATCCGGAGTTTCAGGAAGTCCCATTTTCATTGATGTGAAACCCGTATCCTGTAGCTGGACATCCGACTGAATAAAATAGCGGGAATCCACCCAAACACCAGCCTTATCTAGCGTTATCACAGCCGTACCGGCCGAGCCATCAAAACCACATATCCACTCCCTTTCTTTCCAGTAATCAGCAATGTACTCCCCCGCATGCGGGTCGGTCCCGGGAACTATATAAGCCGCAATGCCTTGTTTACGCATGGCATCGCGTAATCTATTTAATCTGTTGCTAATAATATTCATATATAAATAATTTCCTGCAAACTTACTAAAAAGGATTGACAGATAAAAACAGTCACTTTTGGGGACGATATAACACAAAATATTTACTGTCAATCAATGATATTTCAAAATAATTTTCGTATATTTGCGCGCTCAAAAGTCTAAAATAAAATTAGTATTCATCATTTTAATTAAGGGAGGAAACAAACAATAGCTAAACAATTGATTATCAGACAAAGGAAAGCACCAGTCAAAGAAATGCCCCATCGGATTAATGACAAGATAAAAGGCGTATCAGAAGTCAGATTGGTAGGTGAAAATATCGAAACGGGTATCTATTCGTTCGAAAAGGCCATGAAAATTGCAGACGATCTGGAGTTGGATTTGGTTGAAATTTCACCCAGTGCAACACCTCCGGTTTGCAAAATTATTGATTATCAAAAATTCCTTTACCAACAAAAGAAACGAGAAAAAGAAAAGAAAGCCAATGCTACGAAAGTAGTCATCAAGGAAATACGTTTCGGGCCTCAGACTGATGAACACGATTTCAATTTTAAACTGAAGCATGCCAAGGAGTTTCTAAAAGAAGGAAATAAGGTAAAAGCTTATGTGTTCTTCAAAGGACGTTCCATATTATTCAAAGATCAGGGAGAAATATTGCTGGCGCGTTTTGCCCAGGAGTTGGAAGACCTCGGAAAACCGGAGCAAGTGCCTCAGCTTGAAGGGAAACGCATGATCATTACGATTGCTCCTAAAAAAGGAAAAGTATAATTTTTTTCAAACAACTAAATATAATAACAAATGCCAAAAATGAAAACTAACTCCGGTGCCAAAAAGAGGTTTGCCCTTACCGGATCAGGAAAAATTAAAAGGAAACATGCTTTTAAAAGTCACATTTTGACGAAAAAAACCACAAAGCAAAAACGCAATCTGACTCAGACCGGTTTGATAGCAAGCTGCGACGAGAAGAATGTGAAACATATGCTTTGCATTTAATTTTTCAAAACTTTTAAACATTTTCTTATTTAAAAATCAGGGTGTACAGCTGTAAGATTTCTGAAAAAGAAACGCTGACATTCACAAATCATTTTTAATTATGCCAAGATCAGTAAACCACGTTGCTTCACGTAAAAGAAGAAAAAGAATTTTAAGCCTCACCAGAGGTTATTTTGGTGGTCGCCGCAATGTATGGACGGTAGCTAAAAACACATGGGAAAAAGGATTGCAATATGCCTACCGTGACCGTAAAAACAAAAAACGCAGTTTCCGTGCCTTATGGATTCAGCGTATCAATGCTGCTGCCCGTCTGGAAGGATATTCTTATTCAAGATTAATGGGTGCTTTGCATAAATCGGGTATTGAAATGAATCGTAAGGTACTGGCCGATTTAGCCACGAATCACCCGGAAGCTTTCAGCGCAATTGTACAAAAAGCAAAAAACGCATAAATTTATTTGCCAATTTGTTAATGTGCCAATATGCCAATATTTCTATATAATCTATAGGAATTTCAGGCAAATTGGCACATTATCAAATTGGCAAATTGGTAAATCAATAAATTATGGGAAGAGCGTTTGAATATAGAAAAGCAACCAAATTGAAACGTTGGGGCAACATGGCCCGTGTATTCACTAAACTCGGCAAACAAATTACCATCGCAGTAAAAGAAGGTGGACCGGATGCAGAAACGAACCCTCGTTTGCGGGTGTTGATTCAGCAATCAAAGAAAGAAAACATGCCCAAAGAAAATGTAGAAAGGGCAATCAAAAAAGCTACATCAAAAGATGAAGCCGATTACAAAGAAATGGTGTATGAGGGTTATGGCCCAAATGGCATTGCCATCGTGGTAGAAACTGCAACCGACAATCCCACCCGTACAGTTGCCAATATCCGCAGCTATTTCAATCGTTATGGGGGTTCACTTGGAACAACCGGATCACTCGAATTTCTTTTTGAGCATAAATGTGTTTTCAAAATTTCCCCCAAAGAAGGTGTTTCGCTGGATGATTTGGAACTTGAATTAATTGACTATGGTGTAGATGAATTGGTTGAGGACGAGGGAGATATCATTCTTTATGGAGAATTCCAGTCCTATTCATCCATTCAGAAATACCTGGAAGAAAACGGATTTGAAATCCATTCGGCAGAATTCGAGCGGATACCCAATGACATGAAAGAATTAGATGAAGAACAGAAAGCACAGGTTCAGAAACTTTTAGATAAAATTGAAGAAGATGAAGATGTACAAAATGTTTTTCACAATATGGTTGAATAAGATCCGTACGAAATGAAACTAAAAAACGGGGCGTAATGATTATGCTCCTTTTTTTTTAATTACACCCAATACGATTCAACCATTGCTCCCTTATTTATTGATGTTCTGTGCGCAACAAATCATTGACAGTTTTCACCGGGTTGAAGGTGGCAACCGGCACCTCCACAAATACAGTATTCCAATCCGACATCGCTCCATTCCACAAACCGGGTAACTCAAGTGCTTTCAGTGCTTTACCGTTTTTCGATTTCAATGAAATAAAACCGGTATCTTTATCTACATATTTCAGTAAATTAAATTTTTTCCCTTTATAATCTTTGACACCACAAACCAGATCGACCGGGTTAAAGTGGGTTGATTGCATCATCTTTGCTTTTTCGACAGGATTATTTAAATCAATTTGTGAACTTTCCAGAATTTGAGTCGAAATGGTACCATCTGGATTAACGGTCAGAAATGGGCCTCCACCGGGTTCTCCAGCATTCTTCACCATACCACAAACACGTATTGGGCGATTGAGTTTTCTCTGAAGGTATTCCTGCAGATCTGTTCCTCGCAACCCGGCAATTCCGGGATGAATATTATTCAGACTACTTTCACAAAAACCAGCTATTTCCCATAATTTCTCCTCTGTAAGCAGGCCTTTCTCCATCATCCGCAGGTATCTGAATGTTTGTTCCTGTAATTTAACCAACAAACCGGCCAGCATCTTTTTATAGATAATGGTGGGATTCTTAAGAGCATCAGGTACAACATTATCAATATTCTTAATAAAAATGATATCCGCATCGAGATCATTCAGGTTCTCAATCAGCGCACCATGTCCACCTGGCCGGAACAACAGTTCTCCTTTATCTCTGAAAGGTTGGTTATGTTCATCAGCAGCAATGGTATCAGTCGAAGGTTTTTGTTCTGAAAAAGTTACCGTATAAACGGCATTATAGGCTGTTGAAAAATCAGCCACAACCTCTTTGAGATGGGCTTCGAACAAGCTACGATGATCCGCTGAAACTGTAAAGTGAATATTCACGACACCTTGCTTATTCATGGTGTACAAAGCACCTTCAGCCAGATGCTCCATCAAAGGAGTACGCTTGATCCGGTTATAGCCGTGAAACAAGAGCAAACCTTTTGGCAACGCACCATAGTTCAGACCTTTTTTGTTCAGCAAGTAATCTATGATTTTTTTATATTGCTTTTCCGACAACAGCGTTGCTATGTTTTTGCCCTCATGTTCCAGGCAACAACCATTCAACAAGTCATAAAAAGCAAACTTGTTTATCTGTTCAAAAAATTGTATCACGGCTTCTTTTTCCGGCACATCTGAATTTCCGTCAAGAAACTCAAACAGATCCTTGAACATCCTGCTTGCAGCTCCCGAGGCCGGAACAAATTTTAGGATGGTTTTCTTCTTTTCAAGATAACTATCCCATTTCAGAAGATATTCAGATAATTCTTCATTGGTTACCTGTATCAGGCCATTATCCGGCCCTGCCGAACGAATAATACGAAGAAAAGGGAATCCCCTGACAAAAGCATTCAGTTGCTCTTTCACCTGCAATTCAGTAATTCCTTTTTTCTCTAATAACGTATAGTCTGATGAGGTTAATATTATTTTTTCCATATAAAATTGATTTTGTATGTTATTTTTCTGATTCTTCACCCAGTTGTTTGTTTAACAAATTAATTTCATCCAATCTGACCTTCAGAATCTCATTCTGTTCAGCTACAAACATCAATTGCCTGTAATCAATGATAGTTGCATTCAAAAAGGCTTCCAGGGCTTGATTCGAGTAATCACAGGCTTGCTTAATATTTCCTTTTATTTCGTACAATACAGAAAGATTATGTGCAATTTTAGCTTTTTTTGACTGACCGCGAACAGTCACCAACAAACCCTCCCAGACTTTGATTGCACCGTCCCATTCTTTTACATAGACCGAATCCAGACCTTTTTTAAATGTTTTATCCGACAAACTGAACAAATAACGGTCAACCTTTTCCCAATAAGGAATAAATTTATTCACGACTCTTCGGCCACTTATTAGTGCTCCATCAATCAAAGCATCTCTTCTGTCAGGTAATCCGTTCAACGCTCGTTGACGCCCATATGACTCAGATTCCCAGTAAACAGTATCTTTCGTTATCACCGAAAACATTTGATTTTTTAAAGGAAAATGAATGCTCCAGTTATATTCATATTTTGCTTCCAAATAAGCAATGAAGCTGTTATTTTCCTGGTCATAAAGTTCTCCAAGATCGTCATGAACAAGTATTTTATTTAAGGCAATAATTGCATGAGCGTCATATTCATCAGCTAAACTTTTCAATACACCCTGATCCGGCGAACCTACTGTAAAAAAGTCACTCCCTTTGTTCTTTGACTCGTGAACCAGATCCACCAAGCTAAAAAACTCTTTTTCAATCACAGACTCCGAAAAAGAAGCCAATGCAAAAATAGCCAGGCTATCCGTTTCGACTACAACAGTCCGTTGGTTTTCATTAAACAACGTGGCTTTATGTCCATAAGCAGGTGGCTGAGGAACTGTATTGTTTACAATGAGCAAATGATTTACATCTATGGGAAAAGAAACTTTTGCAGGACGTAAAACATCAATGCTGGTATATAACATTCCGGAACAGGAAGTTAACAGGACACCTGCAATAAGAATTCCAACGTAACGATATATGTTTTTCAGGCAGCGCATATCAAAAAAAAGTATGAAGAGGTAAGTTCATAAGTTGCAAAAATAACGAAACTATTTCATCCAAACCAGTAAGTCCATTGAAATATAATTAAATATTGTATAATTTTTCCTTTAAAGATGCATTCGGATGCGCCAGTGTTGCGGGTACAGGTTATTAGACCTGTTTCCAAGGTTTTTGACCCATCCAAGGGCCTGTTGTTTATAACAAATCAACACATAACCCTGGTTAACCTCCGGCAACACGATACTTTCTCTTTTCAGATAAGCAACTGCTGTTTTATAATCCACCTCAACACACTCAAAGGCCGTTCGATTCATTATTTTTGATAAAGCAAGCTGATGTGCCGAGACAGCATCTTTCCCTTTTAATTCAGCCAGCATCACTCCATTTACCAAACAATTCAGTTTAGCATTCAGTTCGAGGCAATCGGTCAGATGCTTTGTCGGAAAGGCTATAATTTGCCGGTTGATTTCCTTTATTTCAAAATCTCCGGGGTGCAATATCTGATGTCTAAAATCTCCGGATCTATCTGTATATTTTTCAATTTGTTTGTTCTTTTTTGATTTTCCTGATTTAACATAATTTGTTGAAGCATTTTTTTTCAGGATGGATATAAAAAAACCTTCCCCCTTTATTTTATGAGGATAAAAACGATAACCGTATGCTGATTCCACAATTCCTTCAAAATGGCTGATATCCATTTTCAAACAGGAAGCCCCCAGCTCCCGACAAACCCAGGCAACATTTTCTTCATTTTCTTCCTTGTTATATGTGCAGGTACTGTAAACCAGAATACCGCCGTCCTTCAAACCATCCCAGACATGATGCAAAATAGATTTTTGACGAATTGCACACTGTTGTACATTTTGCATACTCCATTCTGAAATTGCACCCGCATCTTTACGGAACATCCCTTCTCCAGAACAAGGAGCATCCACCACAACGGCATCAAAAAAAGCAGACATGACACCAAAAGTCTCAGGAGCATGGTTGGTAACAACCACATTAGGATGTCCCCATTTTATAATATTTTCGGCCAAAATCATTGCCCTCGAGCGAACGAACTCATTACTCACGAGCAAGGCATCATCAGGCAAATACTGCAACAACAGCGTTGATTTTCCACCGGGAGCAGCACACAGGTCAAGAACTTTCTCGGCATCTTTTAGAAATACGTCCACCACTTGCTTTAAAAACATGGAACTGGCTTCCTGCACATAATAAACACCGGCATGAAAGAGTGGGTCAGCAGTAAAAAGAGGTCTTTCCGCCAGATAAAACCCGCTATCGCACCAGGGAACCTTTTCATCTGAAGGGTCGTATCCGTCAATCTTATCATTCACCCGAACACTGACCGGAGAAAGAGACCCTAATGCTTCCTCAAAATCAGGGTATTCCTCACCCAATAGAAATTTTGTACGCTCAACAAATAATTCCGGAAGTATCATTATTATTTATTTTATCAGAGTCAAAACCAATTGAATTTTCTTTACAGACTTCTTATTTTCAATACAAAAAAAGCAGTGAAAAACATTTTATCACTGCTTTTTAAGCGAATTTTTACATCGCCGAATTAAGATCCTTGTTCTTCAAGTATTCTCAAGGCCACATCGAGGATTTTTGTATCGTCGAGCATTACCAACCCACCATCCGGTCCCGGCTCAATATGCACACCCACGCTCCTACCGTCTTTATAATTTCTACCCCCAAAATAATTTTTTACTGATTCTTTTTCCAGGCCAAGTTCTTCTGCGATCCTGGCCATACTTCCACTTGGGAGCGCATCCTTGATCCTCCTAAGCTCATTGAATGTTATCGTTTTCGTCATAATACCAAGTATTAGAAAGTTAGTACCAATTTGAGATTTTTAATGCTATAAACGTAATACATTATTTTTGTTCAGCCAAATTTTTTAATAACTTTTTGTAAATACTTGTCAACGGTCTGAGGACTACAGACTATTGACAACTGTTGACTGTTGACATAGCATAAATAAAACTCCACAATCGTCTCAATGCCCTTCTTAAACATTTCGAGAGGGAAGTTTTCATCAGGAGAATGGATAGCATCCGATTCGAGGCCGAAACCCATCAGGATAGGTTTAACCCCGAGCACTTTTTCAAAAACAGGTACAACTCCAATACTGCCACCTCTTCTGACCGGTAGCGGACGAACGCCAAAAACTTTTTCATACGCTTGCTCTGTTGCCCGATAAGCAGGTGAGTCAATCGGACAAACATAACTGGCGGCTCCATGTAAAGGAATCACCTCAACCTGAATATGTCCCGGAGCAATGGCATATAGATGGTCGGAAACCAACTGCATGATTTCATTGTGATCCTGATTCGGAACAAGACGTGCAGAAAGTTTAGCATAAGCTTTCGAAGGCAGTACCGTTTTCGAACCCTCTCCTGTATAACCGCCCCAAATTCCACACACATCAAATGTTGGTCTCACCTCGGTACGTTCTATGGTTGAATAGCCTTTTTCACCATACAGGTGAGATATACCCAAATCCTTTTTATATGCCTCTTCATCAAAAGGCACCCGATCAATCAAGTTTTTTTCTTCGGGAGTAAGTTCCTGCACCCGGTCATAAAAGCCAGGAATCGTAATTTTGCCCTGATTATCTGTGAGTTGAGCCAGCATTTTTGCTAATTCGTTAATCGGATTTGCAACGGCACCACCAAAAATTCCAGAATGCAAATCGCGATTGGCAGCCGTGACTTCAATTTGCCAATAGGCTAGACCACGCAATCCCGTGGTAATACTCGGCATATCGGCAGCCAGCATACTCGTATCCGAAACCAGAATTGTATTGCAAGCCAGCAAAGATTTGTTTGCTTCACAAAATGCTTCCAGGTTTGGAGAACCTATTTCTTCCTCCCCTTCTAGGAGAAATTTCACATTACAGTTAAACTGACCGGTCTTCACCAAGTACTCAACAGCTTTAGCATGCATAAACGACTGTCCTTTATCGTCATCCGCTCCCCTGGCGTATATTTTTCCGTCCCTGATTTCAGGTTCAAATGGTAGAGATTTCCACAATTCAAGCGGTTCAGCCGGCATAACATCATAGTGTCCATACACCAACACAGTCGGAAGTTTTTTATCTATTATCTTTTCAGCATATACAACCGGATTACCGTTGGTTTCCATTACCTTAGCTTTATCCAATCCTGACTTCAGGAGTATATCCATCCATCGGTTTGCACACTGATAAAGTGCATCTTGAGCATGTTTGTGAGCACTGACACTGGGCATACGAATTAAACTGAACAATTCTTCTAAAATAACTGGCAGATTTGTGTTTATGAATTCTTGAGTAGTTATCATAAATAATTACTTATGATTTATAATATTGAATATGCACTCGTAAAGATAATAACAACATAAAATGAACAAATTTAAAAATAATAATTTTTGAAATTGTACCACACCTTTTATCAGCAAAAATACGATATTTATCGGAAAGATATGGTTATTCACCGTATTTCATTTTTATACCGACAGAATGCTTTATATTTTTGCACGGCATTTATAAATAAGGAATGATATTTGCTTATTGCCCCAACAAAAAATTATTAATCACTCAAAAAAACATCATTTATAAAAAACAAAATCAATGAGACTACTAAGAAAAAACGGATAATTAATGAAACATAGAAACTTTTACATTATTATAGTTTCCAATTGCATCAATTTATTTACCTGATATACAAACAAGTACAATTATTTAATGTTTTTTAATATTGCAGACAGATAACATAATATTACTTTTGCGGCCTACATGGGAACTATCAAAGAAAATATTATTCAGGTAGCCGCAACACAGTTTCATCAGGTTGGCATCAGAAATGTGTCGATTGATGATGTTTGTGCCGAATTACGGATATCAAAAAAAACATTCTATCAATATTTCAGCAGGAAAGAAGATTTAGTGGATGCTGTCATAGCGTACGAACAGGAGCAACATGTGGCAAAAGTACAAAAATCGATCAAGGATAAGAATGCCATTGAAGTATTCATTTTCATGATCAAAGAGATCAAAAAATCAGCGGAATGTGCCCCTTTTATGCTTTGGCATGATCTAAAAAAATACTATCCTGCCCTTCATCAGAAATATGATCAGATAAAATCTGAACAAATACAATCTGCGTTCGAGGAAAATATCCGGCAAGGCATTGAAGAAGGATATTATCGTGACAATTTAGACATAGAGTTATTATCTTTTTTTCATTCGATCCAAATAAAAAATACGTTTGAAACCATGATGCAATCTCATAAAAAATATACACTAAAAAGACTGAGCGATTTTTTCATCGACATGATCATTCACTTGATTGTCAATGAAAAAGGATTGAAATATATTGAAGAAAATATTAAATAAACAACCAGACATCATATGAAACAAGCATGATTTTACAAACTCACGAAGTTATGATTATGTCGGCATGCGAGTTCCATGTAACAATCAGAAAAATAATTATAAACACATGAAATATAAAGGTTTCGTAATCTTATTATCTTTATTAGTAAGCAATTACACATTTTCCCAGGAAAGTTTAAGTCTAACCCTACAGGAAGCGCAACAAGTTGCCTTGCAACACAACAGAACGCTTAAGAATGCATCCATAGATGTACAGAAGGCAGAGGCAAATCGGTGGCAAGCCATCGCTACCATGTTACCACAAATCAATGCGACAGTTGACTACGCCAATATGTTGGGGTATAAAATGGAGCTATTTGGAAGTAGTATTTCCATGCCTCCCTATGCCAATCTGGGAATTACCACATCTTTAACTTTCAGTGCCGCCCAGCTGATAGGAATTGAAATGAATAAGATTGCGGTTGATATGACCGACATCTCGTTGAAAAAGACGGAACAGCAAATCAGCAACCAGGTAAAAACAATTTATTATTCTGTGCTGGTGATGGAAGAAACAGTTCAATTGTTGGAAAAGAATCTTATTAACCTGAACAACCTATTGGTACACACCCAACAATCAGTTGCAGTTGGCGTAATGGAAGAAACCGATGCTGATCAGCTTATGGTACAAGTCGCATCAATGGAGACCAATATTAACGCCACGAAACGATCGTTGGAAATGCTTTACAATTCGATGCGATTACTGTTGGGTATTGATGTCAACACAAAAATCACGTTAACTCAAACCATTAAAGATTTGATTAACATCGAGAAAGCCATGAATTTATTGGGTGATGAATTTGTACTGGATAAAAATTACAATTATCAGTTATTAAAACAAAACATCGCTTTATCGGAGAAACAGGTTGAAATTAAAAAATGGGCTTATGCTCCAACAATCAGCGCTTTTCATCAATACTCAGGAAAATATTATTTCAGCGACGAAAAAACCATGAATATGACTCCTCCGAACATGGTTGGCATATCGCTTAATATTCCCATCTTTTCAAGCGGAAATAAATACAAGGCGTTGCAGGAAGCAAAATTTGAGCACAACAAACAATTGAATATTTTAGAAGACACAAAAGAATCGTTGCTTGTACAACACAGTCAGCTCCGTTATAATTTAAGTTCATCCTACGAAAGTTATAATACACAAAAGAAAAACATTGAGGTCACCCAACGTGTTTTTGATAATATCTCCCGTAAATATGAACATGGTATGGTTTCAAGTCTGGACGTTACTAACACGGGAACCAATCTCATCTCGGCCCAGAGCAGCTATGTACAATCTTTAATGGAGCTTGTTTCCGCGCAAATTGCATTAGAAGAATTACTGAACATTGACAATAAATAGAGAACATAATATTATAAACAAATGAGAAAGATTTTAAATACATTAGTCACTTTCTGCCTCATCACGTTGATGGCAAGCTGTGGATCAAAAGCAAACCAACAATCGCAATCAGCCTCATCAGAGCGTACCGAGACGGTAAAAGTCCGGACCATTACAAAAACCACTGTATCAAGGAAGCTGGATTTATCAACTACCTTGCAGGGATATGAAACCATGAATATTGCTCCTTCCATGACAGGAAGAATCGAACATATTTTTGTTGAAGTCGGGTCCCGTGTTAAAGCCGGCGATATACTGATCAGAATGGATCAAAATCAATACAACACAACAAAATTAACGTATTCCAATTTAAGCAAAGAATTTGAGCGTATTGAAGCTTTGTATAAATCCGGAACCGTTTCTCAGCAAACGTATGATCAAACAAAATTAGGCATTGATCAGACAAAAGAAAATCTGGAGTTTTTACAAAATAACACTTTCGTTAAGGCACGCATTTCAGGTGTTATTGCAGCCAAAAATTATGAAGATGGCGAATTGTACGGAGGAAATCCCATTCTGGTTTTGACCCAAATTCATCAGCTTAAAGCCATGGTTAGTATTCCTGAATCTTATTTCCCTTTGGTAAGACAAAGGATGCAACTGAAATTACTCTCTGAAATTTATCCTGACCAATCTTTTCCGGCAACAATTGAAATTGTATATCCAACAATTGATCCGGCTACTCATAATTTTCAGGTAAAACTTAAAATACCAAACCAGAAAGAATTACTACGTCCCGGAATGTTTGTACGCACAACCATCGAACTCGGGGAAGTTGAAGCCTTCCTGGTGCCTTATCAGGCAGTTCTTCGATTAACCGGATCCAATGAGCGTTATGTTTTCATCAACGAGAATGGAGTTGCGAGAAGAATCAGTGTTACACTGGGTCAGCGTTTCGATGAAATGATTGAAATCATGACAAACGGTATCAAAGAGGGAGATGAATTGGTTACTGTCGGACAGGCAAAACTGGTTGATGGGGTGAAACTCAAAATTGTTGAATAAAATAAATTTGATTTTTAGACCCCCCGGCGTATTATATTAATAAAAGTATCAAAATGAGTATTTATAAATCAGCTATAAACAAGCCGGTTACAACTAGTTTAATATTTGTAGCCTTACTGATAATAGGATTGTATTCCTATACAAGATTACCTATTGATCAGTTTCCGGAGATTGAACCACCATACATCACAGTCATGACAACCTATGCAGGTGCCAGTGCAAGCGAAGTGGAAACAAATGTCACACGTCTGTTGGAAAACAGTTTAAATTCGGTAGATGGATTAAAAAAGATGACTTCCACTTCTAAAGATAACTTATCCATAGTTATGCTGGAATTAGAGTGGGGAACCAACCTGGATGAAGTCATCAACGACGTACGTTCATTTATTGACATTGCCAAGGACAATTTACCCAGTGGCAGTTCCAATCCATTTATTTTCAAGTTCAGTTCGAGTTCGATGCCCATTATTCAGTTTGCCGTAACAGCAAAAGAAAGTTATGCAGGTCTTGATAAATTATTAAACGACGTTGTGGTACCTCAACTGAACCGGGTAGATGGCATCGGAAATATTTCATTATCGGGTTCACCTGAACGATATGTATATATTGACCTTGACCAGGAAAAATTAGATGCTTATAATATCCCCCTGGAAATGGTTGGCACATCCATCAGCAACAACAACCTGAATCTTTCATCCGGAACCATCAAGATGGAAAAAGAGCAGTATCAGTTGCAGGTACGTTCAGAATACATCGAAAGCAAAGAAATCAACAACATTGTTGTCACCACCACACCTACCGGGCAACAAGTGTTTGTACGGGACATTGCCACCGTTCGGGATACCATCAAAGACTTATCGTTGGATGAAAAAATCAATGGTAAAGACGGGGTCCGGATTATCATCACAAAACAATCAGGGGCAAACACAGTACAAGTATGTCAGGATGTCAATAAAGAGATGGAAAAAGTAATCAAGCTGCTTCCATCAGACATCGGAATCGAAGTCATTTATGATTCATCACAAGATATACAAAACTCAATCAACAGCCTAGAAGAATCAATTTTGTATGCCTTGATTTTCGTTGTGCTGGTGGTGTTGTTTTTCCTTGGCAAATGGAGAGCCACATTAATCATTGCCCTTACCATTCCAATCGCATTGATTGTTTCCTTTATTTACCTTGCCTTTACAGGGAGTTCTCTGAATATGATTTCACTCAGTTCATTGACTGTGGCGATTGGTATGGTTGTAGATGATGCCATTGTTGTACTGGAAAATATTACCCGGCACATTGAACGGGGTTCCAGTCCACGTGAAGCAGCAAAATACGCAACCAATGAAGTTTGGGTTTCCGTTATTGCTACAACATTGGTGCTTGTTGTTGTTTTCGTACCACTGACTATGTTAACCGGTATGGCCGGCATCATGTTCAAAGAATTAGGATGGATCGTGACAATCGTAATAGTCACTTCAACTTTGGTTGCAATATCTCTGACTCCTATGTTAGCATCTAAACTTCTGAAACCAAAAAAGATTAAAGTAGATGAAAGCGGTCATATAGTTGAAATACAATCCAAGATAAACTGGTATGAAAAATATGCTGTCGGATTTATGAATAAAGTCGATGACTGGTATGCTAATGCCTTGCGCTATTGTTTAAGACACAAAACAGCCACCATTATTATACTCGTATTGGTGTTTATCGGCTCCTTAATACCGGTGGGATTAGGGGTGATTGGAACCGACTTTATGCACCAAACCGACAATGGTCGAATCAATGTTACCGTTGAGCTACATCGTGGTACCCGGATTGAAGAAACCCTGAAAACAGCCAGAATGCTGGAAGAACGTTTCATGGTTGTTGCTCCCGAAATCAGATTGATATCAACTTCTGCCGGATCAAATGAAGAAGCAGGAATTTCAGCTTTGTTTTCATCAACCACCAACAATACCATTACCATGAATGTTATTTGCAATAAAAAAAATGAGCGGGATCGTTCAATCTTTGACATTGCAGAAACATTAAGGACTGAAATGGCCAAATATCCTGAAATAATCGACTTTCAGGCTCAGCAAGCCGGTATGGGCATGGGAGGTAATGCTACTGTTGATATTGAAATTTATGGCTATGATTTTAATACGACATCAGTAATGGCAGAAAATGTACGACGTACTATTACTGATAATATTAAGGGAGCACGAGATATTGTCATCAGTCGTGAAGAAGAACGTGCTGAGTTAAAAGTGGTTGTTGATAAGGAAAAGTTGGCGCGTCACGGTTTAAACTCTGCAGCCGTTTCTACATATGTGCGAAACAGGGTTTCTGGTATGATGGCCGGATTTTTGAAAGAAGAAGGCGACGAATACAATATCATAGTCAGGATGAAAGAAGAAAACCGAAATTCTCTTTCTGCAATTGAAAATTTAACTATTCCTACTCCAAGCAATGGAAAAATAAAATTAAATGAAATTGCCTCCGTTCAGGAATACTGGTCACTTCCAACTATTGAAAGAAAAAGCCGTCAGCGAATCGTTACAGTTAAAGTTACACCTTACATGATTTCGTTAGGTGAATTAGCAACGGAAATTGAAAATGTGATGGGAAAAATGGAAATGCCCCAGGGCGTCAATTACCGCCTTGCAGGAAATTATGAAGACCAACAGGAAACATTTGCAGACATGGGATTATTAATGCTGATGATCATATTGTTGGTTTACATTGTCATGGCTTCACAGTTTGAATCCTTTAAAAAACCATTCATCATCATGATGTCGGTTCCGTTTGCATTTACTGGCGTAATACTTGCACTATTGATAACCGGGACGACCCTGGATATGATCGGTGCGTTGGGCGCCATCATGTTGGTTGGTATTGTAGTTAAAAATGGTATTGTGCTGGTAGATTATACAAACCTGATGCGAGATCGCGGATATGAGCTCTATGAAGCCATCGCCCTGGCAGGATCATCCCGTTTGCGCCCGGTATTGATGACAGCCTTTACAACCATCCTCGGAATGGTACCAATGGCACTCAGTCAGGGTGAAGGTTCTGAAATGTGGAGACCTATGGGCGTGGTAGTTATCGGGGGATTGTTGGTTTCTACTGTACTCACACTTATTATTGTACCGGTGCTATACGGCATCATGTCGCGACACGGGGAACGTGACAAAGAAGAAAAGAACCGAAAAGAATTCATCTTTTTACAATTATCAGAAGAAGATTAATATTAATAATT
>JAQVNN010000036.1 GCA_028703105.1 Paludibacter sp.
ATTCATACGCATCATTATCAATATGATAAACCGTATTGTTCAGGTTTATCGTCAAAGTCTTTTTCATACGTTTTAATTTTACTTTTCTGTTATGCTTTTAATTTACTGATAACCTGGTTAACTTCATCCCAGGCGTTTTCAAGTTCTTCCAGAGCAAGTTTTCCTTTCTCTGTCATTTCATAATACTTCCGCGGAGGTCCCTGTGAAGACTCTTCCCAGCGGTAATCGAGCATATCCGCATTTTTTAAGCGCGTCAGTAAAGGATATAATGTACCTTCCACAACTATCATTTTCGCATCCTTCAGTTCGGAAATGATATCGGATGCATAAGAAGCTTTCTTTTTCAGAATAAGCAGGATGCAATATTCTAGATAGCCCTTTCGCATCTGGGATTTTATATTATCTGCATTCATTGTAATAATTCTAACACTTTAATTCTCAATACATATTCATACTTCGATTGAGAAAGCTCCGATAACACTTGTGTCAGATTTGATTTTGCCTGATATAATTCATATACCGATGCCCTGCCTGCTTCGTATTTTTGTTCAGCATACCGATACGCTTCTTTCGAAGCCATTTCCGATTTTTGAGCAGCTGCATACCTGGCCTGTGCTGCCAGTGCATTTTGATATGCCTGCTGAATGGTTTTCCGAAGTTCCAGTTTAACATTTTCAATATCCAACTTACTGCTTTCGATTGCTAACTTCGAAGCTGACACCCGGTTTTTAACTTCAAAACGGTTAAAAATGGGTATCTGAAGACTAAAACCAACATTGGTACTGAGGTTATCATATAGTTGCTTATTGAAAGCATCATTGGGAATTCCACTTAAATTATAATAACCCGTACCCACCTGAGCACCAAAACTCAGTGAGGGGAAAAAAGCAGACCGCGCGATATCCGCATTTTTCATATTGCCCTGAAGCCTGTACTCGGCTCCTTTAATCTCCGGCCGGTTTTCAACAGCAGCGCGATACACCTCTTCAGCTGATAAGAGTTGATGTTCTGCTATTGTGATATCTCCGGAAATTTCCACATCAAAATCCTCAAAATTATCGAGTTCGATAATCTGAGCCAGATCCAATAAAGCAAGTTTGTGATTATTCTTTGCCTGTGTCAGATTCAGTTCTTCCTTGGCTAACTGCGCTTTTAATTCGTACAGTTCACCTTCGGGTTGTTTTCCTGCGTTTACAAGTGCGGTTTTCTGTTCAATTTTTTGTTTGGTCAGTTCAAACTGCGCTTCCTGTGTTTGCAAATTTTCCTTGTACAACAATACCTGCAGAAATGCAATCGTCACATTCAGTTCAATATCAGATTTAATCTTTTCCAGATCAGCTTCCGAAGCTTTCATCTCTGCTTTTCTGGCATCAATATTATGTTTCATCTTCATCCCGTCGAACAAAGTAATACCGCTGGAAATATTAAATGATGTCTGAGATGAGTTTACATTTCTGTATGTGTTGTCGGCTACCAAAGAACGACCGAGCATAAAACTTTGTCCAGCCGATGCATTCAGATTGGGTAATAAATCCATACGCGCCTGATCAAATGCTATTGCTTTTGACTGACGGTTTAACTCCTGTTGCTTCACATTTCTGTTGTTTTGCAAGGCTGTATCAACACATTGCTGCAGGGTATAAACCTTTTTAGCAGACATATTCAGTGTTGTTAGGAGCATGAGGACACCTATATATAATAGCTTTTTCATTCTTATCAATTTATTAAATACTTCTTATGCTGAGGAATTAATTTACTGCGGCCGGTTTCTTTTCAATAATTTCAGCTCCGCGTATTTTATCTTTTAGCTTCAAGCCACTTTTAATTTCTATATTGATGCCATCGGATAACCCTGTCACAACCTGTTTCTTTTCAAATGTCTGAGGTTCTTCTGTTTTAAGCACATGCACAAAAGTGGTATCCTGACTGAATTCCAGGCAACTTTCAGGCACAATTAATATCTGCTCGGCACGGTTGAAAATTATTTCGGCATTGGCACTGTAACCTGCACGAATAAACACATCATCAGGAACTTTCACAGCAGCTTTCATATCGAACATGATGGCGCCATTACTTTCAACACCTTTCGGGGCAATGTATTCCAACACAGCATTTAACCTCACATCCTGAATGGCTCCAATGGTTATTTCCATCGGCATGCCCTGTTTAATACGACCCACTTCAGTCTCATCAAGTTTGCCAACGAAAAGCATATCATTCATATTGGCAATCGATGCAATGGTTGTCCCGTCATTGAAATTATTCGACTGAATCACCGAGTTTCCAACTTTTACCGGAATATCCAGGATGGTTCCGTTGATGGTTGAACGAACCAGGGTATTACTCAACAAGGTTTTATCTCCGGTAATTCCATCGCGCGTCAGACTCAGGTTGTCCTGCGCAGCTTTCAATTCAGCTTTATCATTATGATATTGCAACTGACTTTTTTCAAATTCTTCACGTGAGATTACTTTCTCCTGAAACAATTTTTTATCACGTTCGAAATTATTATTGGTCTGATCAAATGCCAGTTGCGCTCGTACAACCCTCGACTCGGCACTATTTAGCGTAACCATATCAGGTATCAGTTTGATTTTCGCGATGACATCGCCCGCTTTCACAACATCGCCCGCTTCTTTGTAAAGTTCCGAAATGATGCCGGATAACTGCGGTTTAATCAGTATTTCGTTGCGTGGTTCTACCTTACCGGTTGCAACGGTTTTCTTTTCAATTTTACCCTGAGTTACTTCAACAACCTCATATTTAATAACTTTAGGTTGCGATTTTTTCCATAAAAATATAAAGGTGCCGATAACACCTATTGCCAGTACAGCAATTATGACAAATCTGAAAACTTTTTTCATATACTTTTTATTATTGACTCCAGTCTCCGGTCTCCGGACGCCAGTCTTATGACTGGTAACAGATGATTGGTAACTGGCATCGTTTATTATTCTTCTCTGATAGCTTCGATGGGTTTGATTTTCATAGCCCGGTTGGCCGGGATAAAACCTGCCAGTGTTCCGATAATCAACAAAATTAACAAAGCTCCTGCACCAACACCGAATCCAATTTGCGGATCTTTGATGATACCGGTTGAATTTTCGAGTAATTTCCCGGCTAATGATAATATGCCTACACCAAACATCAATCCCGCTGTACCCGCCATGAGTGTTAAAACAACACTTTCGGTTAAAATCTGACTTACTATCACACGTGGCGTAGCACCCAAAGCCCTCCTGATACCAATTTCACGGGTTCGTTCACGGACGGTAACCAGCATGATGTTACTCACCCCCACGGCTCCGGCAAGCAATGTTCCCAAACCTACAATCCAGATAAGTGAAGCTATTCCGATTCCCAGATAAAGAAACATGGTAAACTGATCTTCCATATTCATGCCCCCGACCGCTGTCGAATCATCGGGCGAAATATTATTGGCAGTTTTCAGGGCTGCATATACCTTTTTCTCCACCTCGCTTACTTTTACCCCAGGCTGAGCCGTCATGGCCATGAAATGAATACTGTTTCCCATGTTAAACACCTGCTGCATCGTTGAAAACGGCAATACAACCGATTCCATACTGTCGCCACCGATGTTGATGTTGGCATTACTCCGGGTCACACCTATAACCTGAAAATAAATGCTTTTTACCTGGATACTTTTCCCAATGGGGTTTTCTCCATGTGGGAACAACACTTCATAAACACGTTCACCAATCACACAAACTTTTCTTTTTTCGGCTATATCCACATCGTTGATGTACCTGCCAAAAATCAGTTTTTGATTATCTATCTGATTATAAGCCGGAAAATTACCTTTGATGTGGTAAGAACCTGCTTTGTCGTTTCGTGTGACGTTGTTATTGGTATTTCCTGCAAATATCATTGGTGCCATGTATTGAATTTCAGGAATAGTCGATTTTAATATTTGCAAATCCTTATTTTCCATGTTCCAAAAGCGACCTTTTCTGAAACCTTTGTATGGCATCGACGTAGGATTAGTCCAGATGAAACAGGAATTGGTTGCAAAGCCTTCAATCTGGGATGAAATTCCCCGTTCCAACGCAACTCCAGCCCCTACCATCGCTACCAACATAAACATGCCCCAGAAAATTCCAAAGGCTGTCATCACACTACGTGATTTGTTGTGTGTGATGGTAATCCATATTTCCTGAAATTTATCTAAATCGAACATCTCTTTTCGTTTTAATTTTCGTCCCTCATTGCTTCAATCGGTTTGATTTTCACCGCTTTTCTGGCAGGCATATAACCAGCAATTATACCTGCAACAATCATGATCATGGTCGAAAAATACACATAATTCAAGTTTACCGTTGGGTTTTTGAACACCGACATACCCGAAGGATTGGCAGCAGCTGATTGTTCCATAACCATATTAACCACCTCTGTAATTCCGATTCCTGCCATCATGCCCATATAACCGAATATGGCTGTAATCAGAATAGATTCCAGAATTATGGTAAAAAGTATCTGAGCCGGAGGAGCACCAATGGCTTTTCTGATACCAATTTCACGGGTTCTTTCCTTCACTGTGACTAACATAATATTGCTTACCCCCACAACTCCAGCGATCAGAGTAAAAATACCCACTATCAACACAAATAAACTTATTCCGTTGAAGATACTCATGGTCTGCAGATAGTTTTGTTGTGAATTATTAATCCACAAAGCCTGCGTATCCTTAGGATCAAAAAGCATGGTTTGAGAAACATTTTCTTTTAAACGGTCATTAAACTGCTCATTTTCTTCTTTGGTTTCCAATCCCTCCACAATCATCGCCATGCTATAGAACTTTTTATTGGGATTAAAAACCATTTGTGCCGTTGAATAAGGAATATACGCATTCCCGTCACCCCATCTTTCTTTTTTGGTATTCACCCCCACCACCTGAAACATCACCTGATCAACTTTCACAAATTTACCCAACGGAGATTCTTCCTTAAACAATACTTCCTTTATTCGTTGATCGATTACAATTACTTTCCGGTTTTCCAACATATCAGTTTCATTGATAAAACGACCACCATCAGCATCAAACTTCAAATTAAAAATCTGTTCGTAATGAGGTAGAGTCCCCTTCACCGAATAAGATCCATATTCATTTTTATAACTGATATTAAGGTATTTATCAACTATGGGAGTCTCATTAACTGCTTCAGTTACCTCCAATTCGACCTTTTTAAGTTCCTTCTCGGTAAAACTCAAACTCCTGCCCGACTGATATCCTTTGTACGGCAATGACGTCCTACCCGGCCATAGCTGCACGGTATTGGTCGATCTGTCACTGAAATTGGAAGTAACTCCATTCTTCAGACCATTTCCTGCACCCAGCAAAACAATCAGAATGAATATTCCCCACGAAACTGAGAGCCCCGTCAGAATAGTCCGTAACTTATTACGTTTCAGACCCGACCATATTTCCTGAAGAATGTCCATTGAATTATTGGTTTAAATGTTTAAGAGTTTAAATGTTTTGAGTTTGATTCGATGGTTTCGATCATGCCATCCTTGATGTGTATCACCTTTTTTGTGGCTTCTGCCACCGATTTTTCATGGGTCACAATAATAGTGGTAATACCGCTTTTATTCAGTTCAGTGAGCAGTTGCATTACTTCTTCCGTCGTTTTGCTATCAAGCGCACCGGTAGGTTCATCGGCCAATAACACCTTAGGTCCAGAGATAATGGCACGTGCAATGGCCACACGTTGCTTTTGTCCCCCCGACATCTCACTGGGCAAATGATAGGCCCAATCCTTCAATCCCATTTTGTCGAGGTATTCCATCGCGATGATGTTTCTTTTCTTCCGGCTGATTTTGCGGTAATATAAAGGCAAGGCTACATTTTCCAATGCATTCTTAAAATTAATCAGATTAAACGACTGAAATACAAATCCTATCATTTCATTGCGATACTTAGCCGCTTGCCGTTCCGATAAATCTTTCATCAGTATGTTATTCAAATAGTAATCACCGGTATCATAATTATCCAGCATACCCAAAATATTCAACAAGGTAGATTTACCCGATCCCGATGCCCCCATGATAGAAACATAGTCACCCGGTTCAATATGCAAATCAATACCTTTCAGCACATGCAAGGATGTTGCTTCAGTATAATACGTTTTGTTAATACCTGAAAGTTTTATCATAGAGATATCATTATAAAATTGTCACAAAAGTATATAAGTATATAGTACCTTGCAATACATAGTACTATATTATTTTGTTTTTATTGTTAGAAAATTAGTTTTACAGTTGATTTTCAATTATTTAAACCAATATAAAAAATATACAATTAACATTTTTTATGATTATATCTATCTAACCGTTATAATAAGGAAGAAAATTTCAACCGTCTTCAGGTTTTCAACTATCGCATTATATCAGATCATCATGGATTATATTCCAGGTATCCTGGATTAATTCGGTCGTTTGTTCCAGATTGTAACACTTCACATCAATCGGATCATGAAAAATCATTTCGATGGTACCCGGACTCACATACATGGTATTACGGGATAAACGCTCAAAACTTCCTTTGATTGTAACCGGTACAATCGGAAGAGACAAATCAGTTGCAATACGAAAAGCACCCTTTTTAAATCTGGACATCAATCCGGTTTTGGTACGGGT
Source organism: Paludibacter sp. (assembly GCA_028703105.1). Lineage (GTDB taxonomy): Bacteria > Bacteroidota > Bacteroidia > Bacteroidales > Paludibacteraceae > Paludibacter. The sequence goes on from JAQVNN010000036.1 coordinate 6,658, forward strand.
TCCTTCCGGGAAAATCACAACTGAAACACCGTTTATCAACTGTTTTTCTGCTTTTTCAAGACTTTTTTGCGCGGCAATAGGGTGAGAACGATCTATAAAGATATGTCCGGCCGATTCACAGGCTTTACCTACCAGAGGTATCTTCCGCAATTCAGCTTTCATAATCCATTTAAAAATATTAGGTAACCAGCCGTACAGGGCAAAAATATCAAAAATGGATTGATGATTGGCAACTACAATATACGAATCAGTGACTTTTAATTTTTCAAGGCCCTTCACTTTCACACGAATAAGCAACAAATAGCAAATCAACCGGCTCCACCATCTGGCAGGAGAATGTGATAGGGTGCTATTTGGGAATAGCGGCGCGAGTATGATAGTTGATAAAGCTGTGATTATTGTCAGCACCAGAATTACAGGCCAGGCAATCAGATATTGATACAGGAAATAAAACGGATTGATTTTCATATAGTACACATTTTGCTCCGAAAGAGCAACGATTAATATTCTGTAACCTGGCTTACCACACCAGCAAACAGCACAAATGCTAAAAAGGAAGCAAATATAACTAAGATTAACAAAGCCTCCAAAGATTTATAAGTTATTTTTATCTGCCCGATTGTTGCAAAGTCTGTGATAAAGAAAGTCGGAACAAAGAAATACAACCCCATTTATCACGGCAACCAAGGTTGGATAAAGCATAAGAATAAATCCGTAATTATTTTACATCCGCAACAATTCGTTCCACCTGTTGATTTATTTTTTCCCAGGTAGGATCATCCATTTTTGCTCCCAGCACTTCCACCACCTGCGAAGAAACAAAAGAGCCAATCAGACCACATTTATCCAATGTTAAACCAATTGTCATACCGTATAAGAATCCGGCAGCGTATAAGTCCCCTGCCCCTGTTGTATCAATACATTCTGCCTGATAAGGTTTAATAGTATGTTGTGCGTCACCTGACCGTACAAATGAACCGTCCTTACCAATCTTGACAACTGCGATATAAGCATGCTCAGCAATTTGTATTAACGCTTCTTCCGGTTCTTTTCCGGTAAATGCTTTTGCTTCTTCTTCATTAGCAAAAACAACATCCACATAATCAACAATAATTGACTTCAAAAATTCCAGGTTTGCTTCTACCACATTGTAACTGGCCAGGTCAACCGAAACCAGCAATCCGGCTTCCTTTGCCATTTTGACGGCTGTATGTATCAAGTCATGATTTTGAACCAGATAACCTTCTATGTGAAAAATATCATAACCATCAAACATTTCAGGTTTCAAATCAGCCGTTTCCAATTCACAGGCAGCTCCAAGAAATGTACATAGCGTTCTTTCACCATCGTTGGAAACCAACACCGTACAAGTACCCGATTTTTGCTCGCTATAACTTAAATGCGGAACAACCCCGTTATGTAAGGTATCCTGCATGAAAAACTCTCCTACCTCATCTCGGCCTATTTTTCCCAAAAAGCCGGCTTTTCCTCCCAGACGGGTAATTCCATTTACCGTATTGGAAGCTGAACCTCCGGTAGCCATTTTCGCATCCGACATATCAAAATTTCTTTGTATTTCAGCAACTTTTTCTGAATTTATCAACTGCATCCCACCTTTTAACAAATTCAACTTATTTAATAGTTCATCGTTTTCAATTTTCAACAAAATGTCTATCAGGGCATTACCCACACCCAAAATCTTCTTCATCTTTTAATATCTTTTTAAAATTGCTTTTTTTTGCAAAGATATTGCATAATTCAGAAAAACCTATTACTTTTGCATCGCATTTGACAAAAATGTGATTAATTCTTCCTTAGCTCAGTTGGTTAGAGCATCTGACTGTTAATCAGAGGGTCCTTGGTTCAAGTCCAAGAGGGAGAGCAGACTAAGAAAGCACTTACGAAATATAATCGTAGGTGCTTTTTTATTGATATTTTTATTATTTTTGTCTGCATTAGCAAATTCATGATTTCCTTTTAAAATCTTCTTTTTCTTGTTAAGAAAATAAAAATACAAATGAACACTTATTCATGCTTTCATTTAATTAATTAGATTTGTTGAAAATTTGAAGATTATGGTTAAAAAACTCCATTTACTGATATTATTTGCCTTGCTTGCTCCTGTTGTTTCCGGGCAAATTTTTGATCCGGTTACCTGGTCACATGATCTGAAAATCACCGGTAAAACAACCGGCGAAATCATTCACAAAGCAACTATCGAAGACAAATGGCATCTTTACGGGATGAATATTCCCCAAAACGGTCCACGACCCACACGTATCGTATATGAAACTTTGACGAATGCAGAGAAAGTTGGAGACATCATTGCCAAGTCCCAATTAATTGAAGTGTTCGACAAGAGCTTCGACATGAACCTGTCGTGGTATGCTAAAGAAGCGGTTTTTGTACAGAAAATTAAATTCAAAGATGCCGCTCAGGTGAAAATTGAGGGTTATGTTGAATACATGGCATGTGATGATGAACGTTGTCTCCCACCTGTTCAGGATGAGTTCTCGCTGGGAAATGCTAAAGTTGCTCAGGTTGCAAGTTCTGCAAATGATAAGGTTGGTACAAAGCCGGTGGAAATAAAGGAAATTGAGGAAGTTAAAGAAGTCAAGGAAATTAAAGAAGTTACAGACTTTTGGAAACCGGTAATTGATCAATTGCGTGCTTTTGGAAATCAGATGGGGAACTCGGGTAATATCTCTCTCTGGTTGATTTTTTTGGCCGGATTAGCCGGTGGTTTCCTGGCGCTATTCACTCCTTGCGTCTGGCCAATTATTCCCATGACAGTGAGTTTCTTCCTGAAAAGATCAGAGAAAAAAGCCAAAGGACGACGGGATGCTATTTTATATGGTCTCTCCATCATTCTTATATACGTAACTCTTGGGGTACTGATAACCGTGATATTCGGTGCAAGTGCACTGAACAGCATGTCAACCAATGCCGTGTTTAACCTCTTGTTTTTTGCCCTGCTCGTGGTATTTGCCATTTCTTTCTTTGGCGCATTTGAAATTACACTACCTGCCTCCTGGTCAACTAAGCTGGATGCGAAGGCCGATTCGACTGCCGGCATTCTCAGTATTTTATTCATGGCATTTACACTGGTACTGGTTTCTTTCTCTTGCACAGGACCAATAATTGGGACCTTGTTGGTTGAAGTGGCAAGCTCGGGTACCATTCTCGCACCTGCAATCGGCATGCTTGGCTTTGCAGTAGCACTGGCCATTCCGTTTACTTTCTTTGCCTTCTTCCCTTCCCTGCTGAAATCGATGCCGAAATCGGGTGGCTGGTTGAATAAGGTGAAAGTTGTACTGGCTTTTCTAGAACTAGCACTGGCACTCAAATTTTTATCGGTTGCCGATTTGGCTTACGGTTGGAGGATCCTTGACCGGGAAGTATTCATTTCACTGTGGATCATCATCTTTGCCTTGTTGGGCTTTTACCTGTTGGGAAAAATCAGATTTCCACACGATAGCGAAAGTAAGCACACCTCTGTTTTGGGGACTTTCTTGGCCATCATCTCGCTTTCTTTCGCGATGTACATGGTTCCTGGTTTGTGGGGAGCGCCATTGAAATCCATCAGCGCTTTTGCGCCGCCACTGACCACACAGGACTTCAATCTATATGATTATGAAGTACATGCAGAGTTTTCTGATTATGAAACCGGGATGAAATATGCAGCTGAGAAAGGGAAACCTGTTGTAGTTGATTTTTCAGGATACGGTTGTGTCAACTGTCGTAAGATGGAAGCTTCTGTTTGGACTCACCCACAAGTAAAAGAGTTGCTTGAGAAAGACTATGTATTAATAACATTATTTGTAGATGATAAAACACCATTGGACAATCCTTATACGATAGAAGAAAACGGTAAAACACGTATCATCCGCACGGTCGGGGATAAATGGAGTTACCTGCAACGGGTAAAATTCGGTGCTAATGCGCAACCTTATTACGTGATGCTTGACAATAACGGGCTACCGTTGAACAGTCCGTTTACCTTCGATGAAAATCCGGACAATTTCATCCGTTGGCTTGAAAGAAAATAACCGATTCTCTGACAAAATTTCAGCATGATACTGCCAAAACAAGGGATAAATTGTTTTGGCAGTATTCTTGTGTACGGACAGGATGGCAGTTTTTAGCGGAAAGCGAAGAGCGGAAAGTGAATAATGCGAATCAGGAGTAGAAAGGTTATTAACATAAGTATTTTAAACATGAGCGAATGTATTCTTGCTTCGTTTACGAAGCAAAGTTTAGTAACCAGTAAGCTTGCTTACTGGGATGCGAGTAATAATCAACTACTTATCTCTCTGCTTCCGTAGGAAGCAAACTTCAGACGATGTGTGTTCGCTGCCTACGGCAGCAGTAGAGGGTTGTTGATAGTTTGTTCCTTCCAGTAAGCAAGCTTACTGGTTACTAAACTTTGCTTCCTACGGAAGCAGGAAGAAAAAAGCAGTTTTGAACTCCTGATTCGCATGAATAGTTAAAATAAAAAAGTAAAAACATATATATCGCAATGAAAAAGCAAAAAGTTGAAGAAACACCAGAGCAAAAAGAAAAGCAGGTTGAAAATCAGGTTACGGAAGAAAAAGAAATGACGGCAGAGGAAACGGCTGACCAGATTTCGGCTGATATTGAAAGTCTAAATCAGGAAGTGTCGGAACTCAAAGACAAAAACCTGCGCCTGATGGCTGAGTTTGATAATTTCCGCAAGAGAAGCATCAAAGAAAAAGCAGATCTGATCAAATTTGCCGGAGAAGATGTACTAAAAAAAATTCTTCCGTTGATAGACGATTTTGAGCGTGCTTTACAGGCAATGGATACGGCTGAAGATGTAAAAGCAGTAAAAGAGGGTGTTGATTTGATTTACTCCAAATTCATTTCATTCTTAACTGAAAGCGGGGTTAATGTTATTCCAACTCAAAATGAAGTTTTTAACACCGACCTTCACGAAGCGGTGACTACCTTCCCGGCACCATCAGAAGAGATGAAAGGAAAAATTATTGACTGTGTGTCCAAGGGATATACCTTGAACGAAAAAGTCATTCGTTTTGCAAAAGTGGTTGTTGGAGAATAAAACAATACAGGTTGAAATAAGAAATTCATAATTCAAACAAAAGTGTCTAAAAGAGATTATTACGAAATACTGGGTGTAAGCAAAAATGCTTCCGCCGATGAAATAAAGAAAGCATACCGCAAGAAAGCCATTGAATATCACCCTGATAAAAACCCCGGTGATAAAACAGCTGAAGAAAAATTCAAAGAAGCAGCTGAAGCCTATGAGGTATTGAGTGATCAGCAAAAACGTCAGCGTTACGACCAATTCGGTCATGCTGGCGTGAATGGTGCTGCCGGTGGCGGTTTTGGTGGTGGAGGTATGAGCATGGATGATATTTTTGCTCATTTCGGCGATATTTTCGGGGGGCACTTTGGATTCGGCAGTGGAGGTTTCGGTGGCTTTGGCGGTAGCAGTCGCGGTGGTGCCCGTGTCAGAAGGGGTTCTGATTTACGGGTGAAAGTCAAACTGACGCTTGCTGAAATTGCCAACGGCGTTGAAAAGAAAATCAAAGTCAAGAAGTTTGTGGCCTGTCAACATTGTAATGCCACCGGTGCAGCTCATGGTTCTGATTCTACAACTTGTACAACTTGTCACGGAAGCGGACGGGTTACCCGCGTGCAAAATACAATTCTGGGACAGATGCAAACCCAATCGGAATGTCCAACCTGTCAGGGGGAAGGCAAAATCATCCGGGATAAATGTACCTATTGTAATGGTGAAGGTATTGTTCGGGAAGATGAAGTCATCAACATCAACATCCCGGCCGGTGTAATGGAAGGTATGCAACTCTCGATGAGTGGAAAAGGAAATGCTGCCCGTCGCGGTGGTGTGAATGGTGATCTGCTGATTTTGATTGAGGAAGAAAAACACCCCGACCTCATTCGTGATGAAAATGATTTGATATATAACCTGCTGATAACGGTTCCGACAGCCATACTGGGAGGTTCGGTTGAAGTACCAACAGTTGACGGGAAGGTAAAAGTAAATATTACACCGGGAACACAACCGGGTAAAGTATTGCGATTACGCGGAAAAGGGTTACCAAGTGTAAACCGCTATGGTACGGGAGATTTACTCATCAACATCGGCGTATATATCCCTGAAAATCTGAATAGGGAAGAAAAAGCCGTGATGGAAAAACTGGCTAAATCGGAAAATGTGAAGCCCAATGCTTCGGCTTCAAAAGATTTCTTCTCCAGATTCAGAAATATGTTTGAGTAACGCCGTCATCCTTTGCGAAGTGAGGAATATCCTCATTATAATATATATGATGATACTTTCACATTTCAGATACTTCAAAATTCTGCTAAAAAGATTAACTTTGCGAAAGTAATTAAACCAATTAATCCGTGAAGCATCTTTTTAGCATTTTTTTTATCCTTTCGGTTTGCATCGTGACTTATGGCCAGTCATTAGACCCAAACTATTTAGCCTACATCGAGAAATATCATGGAATTGCCATTAGACAACAAAAAGTGCATGGTATTCCTGCCAGTATTATTTTGGCACAGGGACTTCTTGAATCGGGTGCAGGAAGAGGTCGGCTAGCAACAGAAGCCAATAATCATTTTGGAATCAAGTGCCATGACTGGACAGGTAACCGAATTTTTCAAAACGATGATGAAAAAAATGAATGCTTCCGAAAATATCGCCATGCATCTGAGTCTTATGAAGATCATTCACTCTTCTTGGTAAATCGTCCCCGGTACAAATCTCTTTTTCATTTAAAGCCAACAGATTACGTTGCATGGGCGCATGAACTGAAAGCGGCCGGTTATGCTACCGATCCGGCGTATGCCCAAAAACTCATCAGTATTATCGAAAGATACGACTTACATGAGTACGATGTTGCAAAAAGAGGGTTGTTTTGCTCTCATGGTGAAAACCAAACAAGCGAAGCGGTAGCTGTACATCAACCCGTACGTGAAATATACAAATCAAATCATATTCGGATCGTTATTGCAACAGCGAATGACACCTATGCATCTTTAGCAAAAGAATTGAAAATATCGGAACGAAGATTGAGACGTTACAATGAAGTCGGAACAGATACAGAACTGCGCACCGGCAATATCGTGTATTTGTCAAAAAAGAAAAAACGGGCTGCTTGTTCTAACCATATCCATGTAGTTCAACCGGGAGAAACTTTGTATGGTATTTCTCAAATCTATGGAATCCAATTAATCAGCCTGTATAAATTAAACAACTTATCCTTTGATCAGGGGGCTTATATCGGAGAAATATTAAAATTACGTTGATAACATGAGGAGGAGAGATATTGAAAGCATACGGGATGTTATCCAACAATTTCTCAAACAAAAGAAATTAGAAAAACCTTTGTTTGAGAAAAAAATTATGGATGCCTGGCCGGAAGTGTTGGGAAAGAACATCATGAACTATACCGGAAATTTATCTGTTAAAAACAGAAAACTATATGTCACCATCTCGTCTTCGGTGTTGAGACATGACTTGTTTATTTCACGGGAAAATATCGTTGAGTCTTTAAACAACCGTGTTGGCAGTCATGTTATTGATGAAATAGTTTTCAGATAATCAAATTAAAAAGCACCTGTAAACCCATAAATTCTGAATGAAAAAAGTCCTTATCTTTCTGATTTGCACGTTATCAATTATTCAAATCAGCGCACAGTATTATACAATCAGCGGATACATTACCGATGAAAAAAGCGGGGAAACACTAATCAACGCTTCAATATACGACATCAACTCCAGAAAAGGAACCGTTGCCAACGTGTATGGTTTTTACTCGCTGACACTTCCCAAAGGTCAGATCGACCTGCAATATTCCTATGTCGGTTACGCCACACAAGCACGAAAATTCAACCTGCAAAAAGATACCGTCATCAACATCCGTTTCAAACCATCCATCGACCTGCAGGAAATAACAGTCATTGGTCACCAGCGTATTACAGGCGTTCAATCGGCTCAAATGAGTGCAGTTGAAGTCCCCATCAGCCAGATTAAATCGGTGCCTACACTCTTTGGTGAAGCTGATTTGGTAAAAGCATTACAACTCCTGCCCGGTGTACAGTCCGGTTCCGAAGGTTCTACCGGCATGTATGTACGGGGTGGCGGTCCCGATCAAAACCTGTTTTTACTCGACGGGATACCGGTTTACAACGTGAACCATATGGCCGGATTTTTTTCCGTTTTCAATCCCGATGCCATTAAAAATGTAACTTTATACAAAGGCAGTTTCCCGGCACGATTCGGAGGCAGGTTATCTTCCGTAATTGATGTCAGGATGAACGACGGGAACGACAAAAAAATTCACGGAAATGTAAGTATCGGAATAGTTTCATCCAAAATAAATATTGAAGGACCGATTATAAAAGAAAAAACAACTTTCAATATTTCGGCACGCAGAACTTATTCCGACCTACTCATGCAACCCATCATCATGCTGGGTATGGCCAAAGATTTTCAGGATGAAGAAGGAAATCTTACTTCTGGTTATTATTTCTACGATCTGAATGCCAAAATCAACCATAAATTCTCAAACAACGACAGGTTGTATCTCAGTCTGTATATGGGTGATGACATTATTTACACCAATTACAGAAACAGGTATTCCAATATTTATGACGAAAAAGATCGTAGCAGAGAAGAATCATCCGAGAGAATGAAACTAAAATGGAACTGGGGAAATATCGTAACTTCAGTACGCTGGAATCACATGATCAACAACAAACTTTTCATGAATGCAACTGCTGCCTACACGCGATACCGGTTTGACATGGGCGTTGGATCGGAATCAAAAAGTACAACAACCTATCCGGATTCAACTTCATTCGAGTTTTCTGAATTTTACATCGGTTACAAGTCTGGCATCGAAGATTATACCTTAAAAGCAGATTTTGATTATGCGCCACATCCAAATCACGACGTTAAATTTGGTGCTAATTACACCAATCATACCTTCAGACCGGGAGTGACCGTAAGTAAGCTTACCTACAAAACTAACATACAATCACAGCAACTTAACATCAATATTGGCGATAAAAATATCTATTCACATGAAACCATGTTTTTTGCTGAAGATAATATTTCAATCGGTTACGCACTGAAAGCCAATCTGGGTGTACACTATTCTTTTTTCAATGTAGAAAAAGAAATCTACCATTCGCTGCAACCTCGTGTAAGTATGCGTATGCTGGCCAACGACAATCTCTCATTCAAAGCAGGTTATGCAGGTATGAGTCAGAACGTACATTTATTATCCAATTCCTATGTAAGCTTGCCTACCGACCTGTGGGTTCCAGTCACCAAACGCATTAAACCCATGCGTTCGCATCAATATTCTGTAGGAGCTTTCTACAACCTGAAAGATATTGTGGATTTATCCATCGAAGGCTATTATAAGTCGATGCACAACCTCATTGAATACAAAGACGGGGCAAGTTTTCTCGGATCCAGCACCGGATGGGAAGACAAGGTGGTGATGGGAGACGGATGGGCGTATGGGATTGAATTACTGGCACAAAAATCAATCGGGAAAACCACCGGATGGATTGGTTATACCTGGTCTAAAGCAGAAAGGCTATTCAACCGTCCAGGTCAGGAACTCAACTATGGCAAAGTTTTCCCGGCTAAATACGACCGGCGGCATGATGTCAGCCTGGTTTTATCACATAAATTCAGTGACCGGTTTGATTTATCGGGCACTTGGGTCTTCAGCACCGGAAACACAGGAACGTTGGCTTTACAGCATTATGCAGCAGGTACTACTCCTGACACAAACAACAATAATGTTTCCGATGAACTTAACTACATTAGCGGCAGGAACAATTTTCGTTTCAACCCCTATCACCGTATGGACATCGGCATGAATTTTCACAAAAAGAAAAAGTACGGTACCCGAACCTGGAACATTAGTATCTATAATGCATACAATAACAACAACCCTTTTCTTGTGTTGCCTAAAGAAGACAAAGAACAAATTCCGGGAACAAATAACTATGTAACCAAGAAATCCCTGATTCAAATATCGGTTTTCCCGATTATTCCTTCAGTAAGTTATAGTTATAAATGGTAATTCTAAATAGTCATTAAAATGAAAACATTACATAATTTTCTGATTGCTGTTCTGTCCACTTTAATTTTCTATTCCTGTGTGAAGGTTATAGAATTTAATGGTGAACAAACTGAGCCTATGATCGTTGTGAACAGCTTTGTTACACCGGATTCACTGATCTATGCTCAAATCTCAAAAAGCAAATTCTTTTTAAGCAACAAAACAGGATTCGATTATATCAATAATGCGGATGTTTCTTTGTACATTAACAACATCTTCAAAGAAAAACTAGCTTTTACAACTGATGGCCTTTACACAAGCACCCAAAAACCAGGTATTGGCGATACTATTCGTTTTTACATCACAGCTACCGGGTTAGATGATGTGGAAAGTGTTTCCATTGTTCCGGATCAACCTGTCATCCTTTCTGCTGATACCACCTTCAAAATATCCTATACTAATTATCAAATGGACGGTGAAGATACCATAGGATACTATCAGGGAGGTGAATTAAGTTTCAAAATTAAGCTTAAGGACGAATCAAGCCTTCAGAATTATTACAGACTGACACTAAAAAAACACGCTGTTATTGATGCCGGAGAAAGTACCACATACGAAGACGAATTTTATTTACCCTTCATACTGGAAGGATTTGAGAATACGAATACAGGAGGGGGGTTATTTGACTTTTTTGGAAATATGATTGTTGACTCGAAAAACCAATATATGATAACAGATGAACTTTTTAATGGAAAAGAATTTGTATTGAGATTCACTGCTCTCACATCAAAAAGAGTGATAAAGCCCGGATATGAGGATCGCTTTTATTACAGCAGCGACAATATAGTTTCAGAAGAATATATTGTAAATTTACAAGGTATATCTAAAGACATGTACCTTTATCTGAAATCGAAAGAGATGGCTGAAGGAATAATGAATGGGGTTTTCACCGAGCCGGTACAAATCTACAACAACATCAGCAATGGAATCGGGATTTTGGGTAGTTATACCAGCAACCGGGTTGTAATTAAAACCCGTTGACTACCTTTTCCCGGTTTTGCTTCACTTTCTTTTATTCCAGCTTTCGTCGCGGTATTTTTCATTGGCTAATAATTCTACTCCTTTCATCATATCTTCATCAGGAGTAATGGTATGGGTGATGCCAGTCACGAATTTCACTTCTTCAATCATTTTATTGAAGAAATCCGATGGCGTTCGTACCGACAGGTGATTTTCTATGCAATAAGTGCGTATGTTCTTAACGGGACTGGGAACCGATGAGATGCCTTTAACTTCGGCGTTTTTATTCTCAGAAGCTAACGCTCCGTTCAGTTTATCAAGGTCAGTTTCATAAAGCAGGGTACCATGATGCAAAACCCGGTTGGCCGTCACATGCGAAGCAGTCCCTGAAAACTTGAACCCATCGGGTAACCACAGGTCTTTGCGCTGTCCCACCACCGGCTGACAGCCAAAAGTGGTCAGAGATACAATGATGGGCTTCAGGAACTCGGCATTCAGGTCTGTTTTGTTGCCTTTTTTATTCATAATAAAGCAATAATTGAGATTCCCATAATCGTGGTAAACCGCTCCCCCACCCGAGATGCGCCTGTAAACAGGGATGGCATTGCCATAACAAAAATCCACATTGATTTCATTTTCCCACACCTGATTACATCCAATGATAACCGAAGGGGCATTCACATAAAACAAGGCATATTCCATGTCTGTTTTGTTAAACAGAAACTCTTCCAACGCCAGGTTAATGGCAGGATCGTTTTTTTCTGAAACAACTAATTCCATGGTATTATTTTAATTGTTCTGTATAAATCAACTGATGATCCGGGTATAAATCCGGATGCAATACCGAAATCACATCCAGGAGCAGCCAATCGGGACGGGCGACCGCGCTTTCCCAAAAATCATTGGCGCTGGAGGGTAACATACGTTTATTGAAATTATAGACTCTTTTCGAAGCCACTGGTTTAAACAGCGCATGTTTTTTATCTGCCTGCACCAGTTCATCTATCGATGCAAAATTGCAATTCAGCCACACATCTGCATTCGAAAAATGATTCAGAACCGACTCTACATTCAGCGGCAAACTACCCTTCGAATCATCGCCGGCATAATAATACGCACCCCCTGCATCGGCAAATAAATGAGCCATAAAGCTGTTACCTCCCGGCATATACCAGGTTCCTCTGAAATTGGAGCCGGATACAATACCTGGTTTCACTTCAACTGCCTGGGCTCTGGCTTTAACCGACTGATAGGATTTATTCACGATATTGAAGATACTGTCGGCTTCCTTTTCCTTGTCGAAAAAAACGGCGATGAATTTTATCCACTCCGCCCTCGCCAATAGGGAACTTTCCATCCATTCGTTGTTATATACCACCGGGATGCCCGCTTGCATTACCCTTTTTGCATAAGGATCATCCTGTTTGTACCCGCTCATCATCAGCATAGCCGGTTGCAAACGCAGTGTTTTTTCTACATTGATATTGAATGCATCGCCCAAATCTTCAATCTCACCGTTTTTCACCTGATACTGAATATAGGCATTGTAGATTAAATCAGGGGAACATACACCTGTTACCCGCTCAATCACATCAAGCAATGATAGAAATTCGAAATGCGTGGAGGAAGTCACCGCCAGATTGGCAACCGGCTGACGAATCACACTTCCATCAGCAGGAGTAACAATGCTGTCGTCAGAAACCACATAATAACGGGCAAATACTTTCCCCGTCTGCCAGGGGTCGTTCACAATTACTTCCTTATATCCGGGGTGATAGACGATATCAAAACCTTCGGCATAGAGCAGGTTTAAGGTGTCTCCCGAACCGGCAAGTGTAGCATCAGCCTGACGGTCCACCCGGTTACAGGCAGCAGTCAGCACAAGCACAATGACAAAAAAAAAGGCTTTCATTTTCATGGAAAAAACAAAAGCCCAAAGTTACGAAATATTTTCAATCCTAATGACCGCCATCCCCTACATTCGTTGCTGTTTTAGTCGATTCCGGCTCCCTGACAAATATCCAGCTCAGTGCCGCGATTTGTGTCGAAAGAGCAAAACCTACTGCTGTTGACGGCAAAGCCTCTGGAGAATGGGTTAAAACCCATTATAATTGATGAAATGGAATTTAATTTTTAAGAGGGCTAAAGCCCTCAATGTTTAATTTCAATCTATCTATCATTCAATTATTTATTGACTATATCATTTCAATTTTCTCAATTGCACTTATCAATTGCCTCCGGCTTTAGCCGGAGGATTA
>JAQVNN010000123.1 GCA_028703105.1 Paludibacter sp.
TCATTATAACCGATTGGTAGTCAGCTATAAAGATACAAAATTTCAAGGTCTTTACCAAATAAAATGATACCTATTTTATTGATAATCAAATAATTATATCGCCATATAATTTTTGTCATGTACTAAATACCTACACTCAAAAGACTTGAGAGTGCTCCCGTTGAAATAGGACAATTTTATGTGCAGGTTGTCGATTATTTTTATGAGATATCTAAATCGCTCAAGGTTATGACAGAATCGAGCTTCAAATACATTGATGACAATCACGAAGGATTTTCAAAAGAACAAATCAACGACCTCACCAAATTGGGCGAACAAGTTATTGAAGTAGCTTCTGATTTCGTGTCTATGATTGAATCGTGGGATTATTCGCGGTTTGACAACCTGCTTGAAAAAAGGCACCTCATTGCAGAATATTACGCTCAGGCAACCAGCAACCAGATAAAAAGAGCAAAATCCAAAATTTCAGGCACACGCAACAGCATTCTTTTTCTTAATCTGCTGAACGAAACAAAGATTATCGCGTTGCAATCAAGCAACCTGATGAAATCTCAAAAAAGATTAGTAAAAATGAGGAAATAAACATCTACAACCAGTTCATTTCCTTATATCCTTCAGCGCTTAACCGGATAGCTTCTGCCAATCCGGTTTTTGCTTTCCATCCGGTTTCTGCCGTCAACAATTCACTTGTACAAACGAAAGCAGGAGTTGTCATTTGTTTATATTGCCGGTAATCATAGAAGTTCCTTGTCCGGAACAAATTAGATATAGCCGTTGAAACAGCCATAAGAAGCCAAACCAAACATTTCGGAATCCGAATAATCAGGATTTTTTTCTGAAGGGAAACAGCAATTTCGTTCACAATATCACGGTTTGTAACACGCTCCTCTGAAGTGACAAAATAGAGCTTATTACTATCACTTTGTTCTTTTGACATGATATAAATTGCCTCTACAAGGTCGCCAACATAAATAAAGCTAAGTAACTGTGGGTTTCCTGAAGGAAGGAGACCAACACCCCGTTTAACTATGTTGAAAAGGGTAAGCATGGCAGGATCCCCCGGGCCCACAACTGCCGGGGGTCGGAATATTGTTACCGGAAACGACTGCAATCGCAGGAATTGTTCAGATTTTAATTTAGCAAGTCCATAGGGTTCAATGGGAGTTGCCTCATCAGATTCACAAAGAGGATGCTCATCACGATTGGGACCTGCTGCGGCAAGTGAAGATGCCAGAATAAAACGCATCGGCCTCCAGAATTGACGATTCAATGCATCAACCAGATGAACCATCGCTTCATAATTCACGTGTAGGTAATCCGTGCGGTTCCGCCCGGTAATAATGCCCGCAAGATGTACCACAATGTCAACTTCCGGCAAAACCAGGTCAGCATGTTCAAAAATATCCAGTCCTCCCTCAACCACTTTAAGTTTTCCCCGGAGATCTGACGGTATTTTACCTGGATTCCTGACTAAGCCATACACTTCATGACCTTCTGAAATCAGCAACCGGCATAAATGAATTCCAATAAAACCAGTACAGCCTGTAACAAAATAACGCATATTTATTTGAATTGACGCATAATACTTAGCAGCTGCAAAGATACGAATATTTCAAAAGGAGACCAATCAATGCCATAGTAATAAATAATGTTTTATCAATAGACCTGTCAGGTTTTTAAAACCTGACAGGTCTATTGATAAATGTGTTTTTAAGTGATTTATTTCTTCCACATGCCAGACATTTCTTCCAGTGTTTTTCCTTTTGTTTCCGGCACTATCTTCCACACAAATAACGCCGACAGTATTGACATAATTCCGTATAATATATAAGTAAACGGAACACTAAAAGATGCCAGAGCAGGGAACGTCGATGACACAATAAAATTACTTATCCACTGAGCAGCAACAGCAATTGCAACTGCTTTCCCGCGTATCGTATTGGGAAAAATTTCAGATATCAACACCCAACAAATAGGACCCCATGACATCATGAATGAAGCTGAATAGACTATGATGAATACAAGTGTTCCAACACCTATAGTGTCAAAATAAGCCAGCAATCCAATGGCGAACATACCAACAGCCATTCCAAAAGATCCGATAATCAGCAACGGTTTACGTCCGAATTTATCTACCGTGAAAATTGCAATCAGTGTAAAAATAATATTTACAAAACCCATAATTACAGTTTGCCACATAGCAGCATCATTACCAAATCCCAGACTTTTGAAAATAGTGGGAGCATAATACAGTACCACATTGATGCCTACAACTTGTTGAAATATTGATAACAAAACACCTACAATGAGTACTTTCCAACCATAGGCCAACAACTTGCTTTTTTTCTCATTCACTGTTTTCCTAATATCTTTCAGTACTTCTTTTGCTTTATCAAGTCCATTTATTTTAGTAAGGATGTGCAATGCCTTTTCTTCATGACCTGACAGTACCAGGTAACGAGGTGTTTCCGGGACTAAAAACAGCATTATGCCAAATAAGGTGGCGATAACCGACTCAGAAGCAAACATATAACGCCATCCTACCTCATTTATCCATTCAACTTCTCTTCCTTTGGCAATAAAAAAGTTAACAAAATATACTACCAACATACCAAATATAATAGCAAACTGATTCCAGGAAACTAACTTTCCTCTGATTTCAGCCGGTGCAATTTCTGCAATATACATCGGACAAATAGCAGAAGCCAGTCCAACACCCAAGCCTCCGATAATCCTGTATATATTAAAGGAAACTAACAGTGTGGAAACAGAGGTGTTTTCTGAGAAGAATACTGCTTCAGGAAAAGCGGATCCAAGAGCAGATGCTAAAAAGAGAAATGCTGCAAGCATCAACGATCTTTTACGTCCTAAACTGGATGCCAGCATTCCTGAAACAGCACTTCCAACAACACAACCCAATAAAGCACTGGAAACTGTAGCTCCATGATAAAAATTGGCCAGATCGCCATAATTCATTTCATTGATATGAAAAAATACTTTTATCGGATCTACCGCTCCGGAAATCACAGCAGTATCATATCCAAAAAGCAATCCTCCCAAAGTCGCTATCAATGTAATACTAAATATGTAAAATTTATTCGTGTTTTTTGAGATCATGATACTATCTATTAATATGTTTTGTCTGCATTAAATATACATGTTTACAATTGCTTCATATAGCTCCTGTTTACCACTAACCGAATCAGGTTCTTTTCCTGATTTAATTGCATAATCACGCATATCTTCCAACGAGAGTTTTCCTTCTTCAAATTTTTTCCCATCTCCACTATCAAATGAAGCATACCGTTCTTTAAGCATATTCAGATAAGGGGATTTTTCCAATATTTCAGCAGCAACCTCAAGAGCTCTTGCAAATGCATCCATACCTGCAATATGTGCAATAAAAATATCTTCCGGATCAGTTGAATTCCGACGGGTTTTCGCATCAAAGTTTGTTCCACCTCCCTGCAAGCCTCCACCTTTTAAAATTACCAACATGGCCTGTGTCAGTTCATAAACATCAACCGGGAATTGATCTGTGTCCCAACCATTTTGATAATCACCTCTGTTTGCATCGATGGAGCCAAGCATTCCGGCATCAACAGCACATTGTAATTCATGTTCAAAAGAATGACCTGCTAAAGTTGCATGGTTTACTTCAATATTTAATTTAAAATCCTTATCCAGCTTATGTGCACGTAAAAAACCAATTACTGTTTCTGCATCGTAATCATATTGATGTTTTGTAGGTTCCATCGGTTTGGGTTCAATTAGAAAGGTACCTTTAAATCCTTTTGAACGGGCATAATCACGCGCTTTTGTCAGCATCATTGCCAAGTGTTCTTTTTCACGTTTCATGTCAGTATTTAAAAGACTCATGTATCCTTCGCGACCTCCCCAGAAGACATAATTTTCACCTGACAATTCGATGGTAGCATCCAATGCATTTTTAATCTGAACAGCTGCGTAAGCTATACTGTTAAAATCAGGATTTGTCGCAGCTCCGTTCATATAGCGCTTATTACTGAACACATTAGCTGTTCCCCAAAGGAGTTTAATGCCTGTACTTGCCATTTTTTCTTTTGCATAGCTAACTATAGCTTTCATATTCGCTTCGTATTCCTCAATTGAGTTGCCTGCATCAATAAGATCTATGTCATGGAAACAGAAGTACTCTATTCCAACCTTTTGCATAAATTCAAAACCGGCATCTAATTTCTGTTTTGCACGTTCAAGAGCGCTACTACCATTGTTCCAGTCGAAATTTTTTGTTTCTTCACCAAATGGGTCAGATGATTCGCTACAGAGGGTATGCCAATATGCCATTGAAAATTTAAACCAGTCTTTCATTTTACGACCGTAAACTACTTTTTCCGCGTCATAATAACGAAATGCAAGTGGGTTTCTACTGCTTTTACCCTCAAAGTTGATTTTTTCTATTTCAGGAAAATAAATCTTTGTTGTCATATTCATTCTAAAATATTTAAATAGTTATTATATTTTCTTTGTTCATATAAGAAAGCCATCGCTGATATGCATTCATAACAAGCTTAGTTTCTTCCGGTACAGGCACAACCTGTTCGATTTTTTTCAATGAAGAAAAGGCCTCATCTGTGTTTTTATAAATTCCCAACCCGATTCCGGCTCCCCGTGCAGCTCCGATAGAACCATCTGTGTTATAAAGCTCAATCGTTGCACCTGTAACATTAGCCAGCGTCTGACGAAACACAGGACTCAAAAACAAATTTGCATATCCAGCCCGGATGGTACGGGTTTCAATCCCTAATTCATTCATCATATTCATACCGTATTTGAATGAAAACGCGATCCCTTCTTGAGCCGCACGAATCAGGTGTGCCTTGATTGTCCGGTTGAAATCAATTCCATGAACAGAACACCCGGATTCTTTATTCTTTAGCATCCTTTC